>JAISEL010000102.1 GCA_031264185.1 Deltaproteobacteria bacterium | reverse complement strand
ATAGATTTTAAAAGTCACTGTTTTTATTCTTTCTCTTTTTTGTATACTGGAGCATTTAGAACTGGTTCCAAGAAGTTACAGTCGGCTCTCCATAATAAGAAAATACAGGTTTGACAACGTCCGATAACCAAAGTTCACTTCTTTTTTTTGCCACCAAAGAGACAACGGCTTGCCCTGAATTTAAATTCCAACGCATCGCTCCATATTTTAGCCGCCTCTGAAGTACTGTCCTGTTTGAACTTTCAATGGCGCCACTCCCAATAAAATAATTGTTTGCTCTGTATTTAGCATAATCAATATTATTTTTGTTATTTTCAATATATTTAAGTAATTTATCTAATTCTAATGCAGAATGTTTAGTCTTTACATCTTTAAGCGCTGCAATAGCGGCAGAAGTTTTACTTTCCTTGAATAAGCGACAAATTTCTTTAGACCAAGGCAAGTATTTGTCTTCGTCTGAATTAAACAATAATTTACCATAATCAGAAACATGTTCATATAAATGATAGAAATCTAATATTTGTAAGGCATCAGGAAAAAGGTCCTGCTTCATTTTTCTGATCCATGCGGCTCCATCAGAAATTAAAACAGTCCTTTTATATTTTCCATATCCATTACGTATAGCTGAAGCAAAGAATAATTTGTTAAAGGTTTCACAATCACCAATAAAAGCTGTATATTCTCTCTTTTTAATCTTACGTTTCTTTTTTCCATGTTTATCTGTCCAATATAAAAGCTGGTCGCTTGAAAAAACCATCCCAAGCTTGTTTTCTTTGTATACGCTGCCTTTTTGTCCTTCTTGACGGGTCGATATCATAGCTCCATCCGCTTCAAGATAGATCGTATGATTAATTTTGGTGTCCGGTAAGATCAGTCTTCCAGCCTTTAAATCGTCCCACACATTATTTGCAATCATCATATCATTATTGAATACAATCGCCCCAATAATATTTGTGACATGTCTCATGGTATCATCATTAGTATTAATTTTAGTTTTCTCTTTCAAAATTTGTTCTGCTTCCTCGTATGATTCGCATCTGCTTGACTCTTTTGCAATTTCCAGCATTGCTCCGATTGTTATCTTGTACGGCAGTCTGTTAAAGCCAAAGACCTCGTCAATCGGATACACAAAACCTGTAATTCCAATTTCCTTAAGCTTATCCTTATCTCTTTCAGATGAAGGGATTAAAGCCATTCTCTCATAAAATAACCGCCCTTCGAGAGTCAAGGCATCCGATTTATAACGGCGGAATTTTCTAAGTTTTATTCCTTTTTCCCGGTATTCCTTTTTTTTTTGCCTAATAACGCTGTCTTCACCGTTTATTTGGCTTAATTTAGTTAAAACAGACCTTAAGTTAGCATCAGAGGTTTTAGTCTGAAGTTCGTGAAGCAATTCCTCAAACTGGCCAAAGGTCATGAAATTTTCAGGATCAGATGTCAGAGAATTGTAATGTTCTTCAAACGCTCGTACCAGGTTTATATAATCATTAATCTGGATGAGCTGAGTTTTGTCCTCAAAAGTATCATAGAGATTGAGGATGTTAGCCACAACCTCATCTGCGGGACTGGAGCTGTGATCTAAATCATCAATGTCATAATAGTCATCATGATCAACAGGGTTCATCTGGTTTATCCTTCCGTAGCAAAAAAAGGCCACGAAAAGATTATAACACAGAAAAATAAAAAATCAATGACTTTAAAAATCTATACCCATCTATGAGAGCTGCCTGAACAGGTTCATTCACACTTGCCGGGATGCCAGAAGTTATTAAAAAAGCCTTAAATTAGCCCAAAATGGGCGAACTGTCACTAAGCCGCCCTTTAATACTGGATCCCCCCCGCCTAATCACCATAAAAATAGCCTGACAGAATCTTACTGCGTCTTCCGCAGTATGTATTTTAATTCCACGGGGATTACGGCGGCTGCCAGGCCTGGGAATAAAATAGCGGACCCAGACTTGTGGCCTGGACTGTCAGTTCCGGCCGCAGACTTATTAATCAGCTCTTTAGCCCGGACAGCTTTTCCTGGCTATTAAGTTCACGCCACAAAGCTATAAAATCAGCCGGCCAGGGAGCCCGAAAGCAGGCAAGTGTTCCGTCTAAACGGGGAAAAACCAGACGCCGGGCGTGAAGAAGCTGTCTTTGGATTAGAGATTGGGCTGCCGGATTATCCGAACAGAGTTCCCTGTTTAGAAGACCGTAACGCCGGTCACCCAAAACCGGTGAGCCTAAGTGGGCTAAGTGGACTCTGGCCTGATGGGTCCGGCCGGTTAAAAGGGAAAGTTCCACCAAGCTGACCTCGGCCAGAGGAAAATATTTCAAAATTTTGACCACTGTCCTGGCCTGGCGGCCAACTTTCAAGACAGCCATTTTATGCCGCCGTGTCGGATGGCGCCCATAATTAGTCTCCAGTAAACCTTCCCGGGATGGACGACCCCGGGTAAAGGCCAAATATTTTTTTTGAACATCCCTCTTGGCAAAGGCATCTTTCAAATGATGCCAAGCCTGCTCGTTTCTGGCCACCACCATAACGCCGGAAGTATCAGAATCTAAGCGATGGACAATACCCGAACGGCCAGCCTCCCCGACCTCGGCCAATTCCGGCTCTCTGGCCACTAAGGCCTCAGCTAAGGTCCGGTCTATTACGTTCTGGGCCGGATGGATAATTAAACCAGGCTGCTTGTTGATGACTAAATAATCTTTGTCCCGGTAAATAATATCTATGGGAATATCAATGGCTGGGGTTGAATTTTCGGAACGTTCCGGGGTAAAAATAATCGTCTGGCCAATTTTGGTCAGCTCGGCAGGTTTAACTTCCTGGCCGTCCACCTTTACCAAGGCTTTTTTGATGGCCTTGATAAAATAAGTCCTGGAATAATCGGGAAACTCCCAGGACAAAACCTTATCCAGACGCTGGCCCTGGTTAGATTCATCAATAATTATGTAACAGTTCACGGAATTTTTCCTGGCAAATGATCAAAATTACTATGGAGTTCACATAAGAGCGCAACTGGTCTGCGAAATGAGCCGCCCAGTAAATTTTTACCCAAAAAGACACAAAGCATTAGGGTTTTTATCTTATTAATCAAACCCGCTTTCTTTTGGGCAGCTTGGTCATATTCCGCCTCTTCATTCGCCGGTCCACGGAACCGCAGCAAACCCTGACTGTTCAAAACAGGGGGCTTCCCGTTTTTCTCAAAGGCGCAGGCGCCGATATTTCGGGCCTTCAAATCCACGGCCAAAGAAATTAGGATGGGATTTTGGGAAGCCCCTCCGTAGTTACGGTCCCGTATCCGGGTCAGCCCTGTCTGGGCCGACTTGAGAGCAGCCGGGCCGTCTTTAGCGATTTTCATCTCAATAATGTAATCGTGAGCCTTATACTTGACCCCCACCAAATCGGCCTGGCCCCGGTTTTTACTGGCTTCCGGACGGACATCGGCCCCGACTGACCGCAGGCAAGCCTGCAAGACGCTCCGATAGAAATTCTCACCCTTTTTTATACGCAGGGAATCCTGAAAACTGGCGGCCGAATTCGGCTCGGACAGGCCCTGCCGCTCTTTCGCCTGCTCCAGGGCCATCCCGGTCAGAACATCTTCATCCATTTTAATGGTAACTGCATCCCTATGGTCCCGGAAGGAAAGGCCCGAATACAGGCGCATAATAATGACCAGCAGACCGATGATATCACCTTTTTCTGAATATCCGCCCAGATCGAGTCTGGCTCTGGCATCCGAGGCTAATTCTTCATCAGCGTAAAGATTATCCATGAAAAGAGCCGCCAGAGCGGACCGGACTTCAAAGTTGGGATAATCCAGTGTGCAGAAACCGTCACTGCCTTCACGCAAAGTCAAATAACCGGCCTGATAAAGAAACCCTTTCGGCGGCGCGGCTGCGATTTCTCCCGGCGTTCCGGCGAAATTTTTGTCTGCCCGAACGCCGGAAAACTCTTCCACCGTGAGTTTTTTATCCAGGAGGATTTTTCTGATAAATCCGTTGAAGCCGGATTCCATCCAACGGTTATTAAATTATTAAATTCCCCGTCCCGGCAAAAAAGCAGAGCGGAAAAGGGGGCGTAGACTCGGGTCCGTCCGTCAAAAGAAAAACCGTCATAGTATTCCCCGACACCCTCCAAAAGCTCTTTTTAGCTCAGCCTGATCTGTTTGGCGGCACTCTTAAATATGAAGGGAGAAATACACCTCCAGTTCCTTCCGGGTCAGGCCCATGAAGGCGGCGAACTTAGAATCAAGGGAGATGTCCGCGAGGTTATTGAGAGGGGAAAAGACCCCTATGCTGGAAAACTTGGAAATCCCGGTGATGAATACAAATTTCAGGCGCTGATCATTGGATTTTATTTTATTATAAAAACTTCGCATGAAGTTACAGGTTTGTTCCGCCAGTTTATGGTCATAGGTCAGTTCCCTCTGGATCAGACCATAATGTGGGAGGAAAATCGGACAAGCCGGTTACTGGACCGCAGCTTTGGGCGGAGGAAAAAAAGAATCCAGTTCCCGGCCGACCCTTTCTTCTTTTCGGCTGGTGACCATGGATATTTCTTTGATCAGTAGAGATCTGGCAGTGTCTAAAAGCTTTCTTTCTCCGAAAGAGAGTTCTTTGTTGCCTCGCATCGTCATCAGTTCACGGATGACATCGCAGACATCCTCAATAGCTCCGGTTTTCAGTTTGTCTAAATAATGACGATGGCGGCGGTTCCAGTTGCTGGCCTCGGCAATGATTGGCGGCTGTTTCAGCTGTTCGTAGACACTGATTACCTCCTCTTTGGTAATAAGAGGCCTTAACCCGACTTCCGTAAGATTTCTGACAGGAATGGTAATGAGCATACTGTTGTCCAGTATGCGCAGCATGACCAAAGAACTGTCAACCCCGTTAACCGGTTGGTTCTCTATGTTTTCGACCCTGCCAACGCCATGGGCCGGATAAACAACAAGATCGCCTACTTTTAGCTGCAAAAGAAATAGCCTCCAAAATAAAAAACTGCTTAATTTTAATATAGCTCTAAATTATATTCTCGTCAACTTTTTGTAAAGCGGAATTGAGGATTATTTATGCGTAATTACCCAAATATAAGCAAAATTTCTTAGTCAGTTCCATCAACATGTTGAGGTATAATTTTAATATACTCACCATATAATGTACAGCTAAAACGCAGCTACCCAATAATTGTCAGTCCATAGTTTCTGTTTTCTCTTTTCTCCTTGTCTGGCCGATGGCCCTATGTTACCTTGAAAGCCGTATCTGCCTGTAAAAAGGCCCATAACCTTTTGGTTTAGCCTCATTAGGAGAAGGCATGTCCGCAATATCTGTGGCTGTAGCAGCTTTGGCTGTTCTGATTATGCTGGTGGGTCTGGCCGGCTCTTTTCTGCCTGTTCTGCCAGGTCTGCCGATAATATTCGGTGCTTATTTAGGCTTCGGCCTCTATTCCCACTGGCAGTATTACGGTCAGGGCACCATGATCTTCGCCGGAGCCGTAGTGGTCATAAGCATCGCCTTAGATCAGCTGGCAGGCATAGTCGGAGCCAAAAAATTCGGGGCTGGTCGATCCGGCATGATTGGGGCCTTTCTGGGAGCCGTCATAGGAGTGATATTTTTCAGTCTGCCCGGACTTATTCTCGGCACTTTCCTGGGCGCAGCCGGATTTGAACTCGTATTTGCCGGCCGTGATGTGTCCTCTTCCCTGAAAGCCGGTACCGGCGCCCTGCTGGGTTTTTTAGCCGGCAGCCTGTTTAAGTTCATTTTAGGCCTCATCCTCACTGTCCTATTTATCCTAAAAATACTGACAGTTCTGTAATCATGGACAATTCCCCGGAACTGGCCTGGCCCTGGACAAAACTTAAGCCGCCTGTGCCGCCCAGAGGCCTTCTCTGCGCCGGTTGGCCGGATAAAATAGCCCATAAACTGAACCTGATGCCCGGCCGCTCATTTTTAGGAGGTATGGTCAAACTTTGGGAGAAGGAAGGGCTTTTTCTGGCCGGACCCGTATTAGGCGCTCCTCTGGCCGTTATGGCCCTGGAAATTTTGGCCCGCAGAGAAGCTAAAGAAATTATCTTCTTAGGGCTGGCCGGCTCTCTTACCACGCGTCTTAATCCAGGTGACCTGTTTATCCCTACCTACGGCTTTTCCACCGAGGGAACCTCGACACATTACCCGTCAGAACCGGGCCCTGATAAGTCTTTAACTGACCGGGCCTTGACAATAAAGCCTGATTTAGCTTTGGGACCTATCTGGACCACTGATGCCCCCTTCAGGGAAACAAGAGATTTAGTCCGTCGTTTTCAGGAAAAAGAGGCCCTGGCTGTGGACATGGAATCAACCGCTTTAATGGCCGCCGCCGGATTCAGGTATGTCAAATTTATGTCTTTGCTGGTAATCAGCGATCAGTTTTCAAACGACAGCTGGAAATCTAAGACGGGAGATCCACAGGTTAAACAAGGTTTTTTTAAAGCCGCCGCTCTGGCGGCCAATCTTCTGCTGAATTAACAAGCTTTTCATGGGATTTAAAAATATTAGTCCGGCCTAAACATTAAACTGGTTTTCGAGATCAATTATCAGCTCAACTTCACCACGGTGAAGTTTGGAGCGGACAGCTATGTCTTCCACGCTTAAGCCTTTTTTGGCTAACTGTAAAACCAGGGCCCTGACTTCCGGGGCCGCCGGATTGGCCTGATTTATGTCTTGAGTCTGGATGGCTAAATCGGCCTGAGAGCCTTGATTTAATTCCAAAAGACGTTCTTGCCCTTTCTTTACCGCCTCTTCGGTCTTAGCCAAAAGCTCCCGGTAATCAGCCAGCCTGCGGTCCAGCTTTAGAATCAAACTGGCCGACAGTTCTTTTTTGTCATTTAAATTAGCCTCAAAAGTTTTGGAGATCCTGTCCGATTCAGTTAAAAACCGCTCTAAACTGTTTTTCAGCTCTTCCGGCAGCAAAGAAGGACTTGTGTTCCTGCTGTCTAAATTGGCCTGACTGTCTTTCCGGCTTCTCGTCCGCCATAAGACGGCGGCCAATAAGACTAAAAGCAGGACCTCCAGAGCAGTCTGAAGCAGCATAAACTCTTTGAGGATAGATTCCACCTCGCCTTTTCTCCTGAAATCTAGACCCGGACATCTACCAAAAGATCCGGCTCATGTTCCTGGGTCTTCCGCCCCTTGACTGTTCTGGGTACAACCGCTCTTGTTCTGCCTCTTGGTCTGGATCGGAGATCCGTTTTAGCCAAAGGCTCATAATCCCGGCGAATAGAACCTGGCGCCTGGCCGGGAGTTGTTTCGGCCACCACCTCAACTAAATCCCGGCGGTAAGCCTGATCCTGAGCCTGACGGGAGATACGTGTCATCTCCTCACTGGCCGAAGCCTGGGCCGCCACCTGACCGTTTATAGCCGGCAGATGAAGATACATCTGATTCAGGTGATGAAGAGGGGCGGTCATAGCTTAACCTATTAAGATGAAAAAATACAAAAACGTCAAATAAGATTACAATTCTGCTAAAGATAAATCTCTTGGCTATTATAAACTTTTTAGCCGGCTAAAACCAGTCAGCAGGGAGCGGGGAGGCGGGAGTACTCCAAAAAATATATGCCGCCGGATCTTGATAAAAAGCAGCGAACGCTTACTGGACAAACTGAATAATGGACATTTTATGCTGGCAGATGGGAAAAAGACGGTCAACCGACCAGCTAACTTCCGGCTGGCTGCCCTTTTTTCGGACTGGAGGCAGAAATCGTCTCATATTCAGCGAAGAGTACAAAGCTGATAAAATTTACCAGAGCCTGCCTCTCAGTCTGATACGCCGTAAATTTGGAAAAATATAAACTTTCAAAATACATCATGAAAATTATTGATGTTCATTCTTAAAAGGCAAAATTATTTTAGTCAGACTCTCGGCCGGCAGGCCAGAATCAACTCCCGGCATTTTATAGGGAATCTGCGGAAAAATCTTCATTGCTGCACTGAATAACAGCCGAATTCTCTTTATTTTATCCTTATGGGCCAACATTTCGCTGCGACTTATCAGGGTTCGCCTTCATAAATAGCTTGAGCTGCCAGAATCAGATCAAACGAAAAACAAAGGCGCCGCAGCTGATTTTGAGCCGCCAAAACATGGTCAGAAGTGAGCGTCAAAATTGACGCACTGTATCCCACATAAATTTGCCGTCAAGGTTTAACAGAGACTGCCGAGGTCAACTGGCCGGTTCCGGATTTGACGGCAATTTTCCGCAAACCCGCCGCGCCGATAAGCGCTTAGCTGGCTTGGTCACCAATAGCCTGAGCGACTGCATCCGACAAAACGGGCCGGGCCTCATAATGTCAAATCCAGGCTGGCGTATCAAGCGTAAACGGCCTAACTTATATTACGCAAAGTCTTCCAGCAGGGCATCGGAATCTTCGGCCATCAAAACCATACCTCTGCCTATGACCATTTATTTCAGCTAACCGGTTTATAGATTGAGCTGTTTCATGTTCAGGTTAAGATTCAGGCTCAACAGCCAGAGTGACTGCTGCCAGCCTGACAGGGAATTCCGAAGGCAGGCCAATATTGAGATTCAGCTTGAGGCAGCTTTCAATTACCGCTTTTTCGGCGACAGGATTCTTAATGGCTCCTTTAGTCCAAAGCCAGCAAGTTTACTTCCATTTTTTCAGTTTTCATGGCTTTTTCAATGAGTTCCGGCAGCCGAACAGCAGAACAGACTTAATATATTGACTTACCGGAATATATCTGCTATTTTTACTCAAACTGGATAGTCTCAATAAAACACTAAATATAGTAAAAGTACTTTACATACACCTGCATAAGGCCTTTTACAATTCAATATTCCGGGTCAGCCTTATGGCCTGCCCCGCTCCATAGCTGATTAGAAACCTAAAAGCTGTGAACCAAACGGTTCGCGGCTTTTTTTTTCCATTTTTTACCCGGCGGCGTAATTATTTAGTAAATTCAATATGTTACCTAGACCGCCAAAACACTTAAGGGGCGCAATCATGAAAAAACTCGCAGCCTGGCCGATCCTGTCCGCTTTAGTCTGCCTCTTAGCCGTCCAGGCGGAGGCTCAACCTTTAAAACTGGGCCGCAACCAAGGCGGCACCCAGACACTCCCCATTCTGGCCATCAATGAAAAATACTTCCAGGAGCAAGGCCTGGACGTGGAACTGGTCATGTTTTTGGGCACATCCGACGGCATTAACGCTTTAAACGCCGGTAAAATCGACGTAGGTCTGTCTTTCGGCACTGGTTCTCCTTTGACCTTTGCCGCCGAGGGAGCGCCGATAGTCATTATTGCCGGTAACTTAGCCGGCGGACACCCCATTATCACCAAACCGGAAAATGCCTCCAAATTTAAATCAGTCAATGACTTTAAAGGCAAAGTGGTCGGCACCCCCAGACTCTACACCGCTGATGTGGTTTTCCGAGGGGCTGTGTTCCGGGCCGGACTTAAACCGGGGGCGGATTTTGAACTCATTGAATTCAGAAGAACGATTGATGTCTTAGAGGCCGTAAAAAGCGGCAAAATTGATGTGGGCATAGGCTCCAGTTCCATTACGGCCGGAGCCATAGAAGCCGGTCTGGCAATTCCTTTATGGAGCAACGATCTGTTCGCCTATCACCCCTGCTGCCGGATCATTACCACCAAAGAAGTTCTGGAGAAAAGGCGCCCGGAGCTGGTTAAACTCATCAGAGGGCTTTTACTGGCTGAGAAAAAATTTGACCAGGATCCTGAGGCGGCTGTCAAAGCCAATGAAGAAGACTTGAAAATCGACGAAAACCTTTCCCGGACCCTTACTTTAGATCCCCATATCCAGCTGGCTGTTGATCCCAACACCAAAGGGGTGGTGACTATGTGGGATTACATGAAGGAAAGTCAATACATAACATCCGATGCTGACCCAAAAACATTCATTGATACTTCTCTGTACAAGGAAGCCTTAGACGATCTGAAAAAGCAGCAACCAGACGATCCCTTCTGGACTATTCTGGAAAAGCGTTTCCAGGATTGGAACTGATGACCGATACCCAGCGATACATAACGGTCGATGATGTTTCTTTCGGCTATGAGGCCAACCAGTTAACCTTAGACAGCATCAGCCTGATCATAGGCCGGGGGGAGTTTGTGGCGGTCATCGGTCCTTCCGGCTGCGGCAAAAGCACTTTATTAAGACTCTTGGCCGGACTGGTTGAGCCGACTCGGGGAAAACTGACTGTGGACGGCCAACCAATTTGCGGCCCGGGTCTGGACCGGGCTGTGGTCTTCCAGGATTACAGTCTTTTTCCCTGGATGACCTGTCGGGATAATATTGTTCTGGCCTTAGAGCAGGCTAAATTAGGCGCCAATAAGACCGAACGCCGACAGATAGCATTGGACTTTTTAAGCCTGGTCGGTCTGGCTCAAGACGGCGACAAACTGCCCGGCCAACTTTCCGGGGGCATGCGCCAGAGAACGGCCATTGCCCGGGCTCTGGCCATTAATGCCCCGATTTTACTGATGGATGAGCCCTTCGGCGCTTTAGATGAGATTACCCGGGCCAGACAGCAGGACCTTCTGTTGGATCTCTGGCAGGGCGGTCAGGGTGACGAGAAGGCCGGCAAAACAGTCTTTTTTGTAACTCACGATGTGGAAGAAGCCGTTATTTTAGGCGACCGGGTTATGGTTATGGGCACCCGTCCCGGCCGGTTAGTCCGGGACATTCAGGTCACTCTGCCCAGACCCAGGACCAGAATGGGCTCTCTGCAGCACCCCAACTTTTCTCCCTTAAGAGATCTTTTATTAAACGAACTTAACCTGGTGGTAGACGAGCTGCTTTTGCCCGGCTCTTCTCACGGAGCCCACATTTAGAGGTACAGCATGAATTCTCTGGACGCCAAAAGCCGCCTGTACGGGTTAATGAGCTTCCTGGTTATTGTTATATTTTTAGCCGGAGTTTACGGTTTGCTGACTGATGTTTTAAGGCTGCCAAATGCGGTCTTGTTTCCCGGCTGGCAAAAAATTATTCCGGCTTTCGGCTTGTCTTTCAAGCAGCTTTTGGAAGGTCTGGCCAGTTCCATGGGACTCTTGGCGCCTGCGGTAGCTGCCTCGGTTTTAACCGGAGTTGCGGCCGGTGTCATCATAGGCCTGCGGCCTAAGATAGAAGCCGTTCTGCTGCCTTTTATCCGGGCCATGAATCCCCTTCCCTCCACCATGCTCATACCGTACGCCATTGCGGTTATGCCGACCTTCTGGTTTTCCAGCTGGATCATCATCTATATCGGAGTTCTGTGGCCGGTTCTAATGAACACCCTACACGGCATCGCCATGCTTGAGCCGAGATGGATCGACAATGCCCGCTGCCTGAACTTAACCGGCCGTCACCTGGTATTCAAAGTTGTCCTGCCCGGAGCCATGCCACAAATATTTGCCGGCATCAATGCCGGCCTAATCCGCAGTTTTCTTTTATTAACCGTGGCCGAAATGATCGGCTCCAAAGCTGGTCTGGGCTATTTTGTCCAGTATTACGCTGATTTTGCCAAATACGATCGGGTCATCGTAGGGATGATCTGGCTTTCATTTATTGTGGTCTTGATCATGACTTTATTTGATCTTCTGAAAAAACGAATCCTTTACTGGACAAAAAAACGCTGACAGAAGGTCAATTCTGAGGGATTACCGTGTCTTTATACAACGAAAAACTGACTTTAAAAGTCAAAGAATACGCCAAAAATCTGGGGGCCAGTTTAGTCGGCATAGCCTCGGCTGAGGTCTTGAATGAAGGCTTAGAGGAAGATTTCCGGCCTGAGGATGTTCTGCCCGGGTGCCGATCAGTGGTGGTCGTAAGCCTCCATATTCCCGACGGATCCATGGAAATCATGCGCCGGGGCATTGCCAACTACAGCTACAATCTCTTCGGTTATACCTATTTAAACCGAGAGCTGGATTTTCTGGCATACCGTCTGTCCAATTTTATTGAGGATTTTGGGTATTCCACTTTACCTATTCCCGGCAGAGGCTGTGCCATCGGAGCGCGTAAACCTGGCTACGGGATGCTCTCTTTCAGACACTGTGCCGTGGCAGCCGGTCTGGCCTCTTTCGGGTTAAACGGTCTGGCTTTAACTCCCCAGTATGGAAGCCGTCAGAGATTTTTGGGTCTGCCGACCACGGCTCCTTTAAGACCGGCCGACAAATTTATGACCCCGGCTGAGGTCTGTGACGGGTGTCTGGAATGCGTAGCCCACTGTCCTTCCCAGGCTCTGGAGATTAAAGAACCCCATGTCCTTAAAATGGCCGGTCAGACTTTTAAATTTGCCAGGGCCATTCCCAACAAGTGCCGCATCATGGCCTCGGGACTGAGTACTAAAGTCTGGCCAGGGGCCAAGTTTAATCCGAAAGTTGATGTGCCGGTCATTGAAGATCCCACAGCGGCTGAAGTCTATCATCAGCTATGGGCTGAAAGAGACGGCCGCCTGAGAGTCCTGGAGCATTCCGAATCCACGTTCGGAGCCACAAACTGCGGCCGTTGCATGGCTTTCTGTACTGCCGGACATGAAGCCATGAAAAGAAGGCTTCTTAAGTCGGAAAAAGAAACCGGCTACGCTGATGACAATGTTCTGGCCAAAGACGAAACCATAAAGTCTCTTGTTCCCAAACCCAAAGCCTATGGCCGGCAGCTTCTGGGCCTTTCGGAGAACTGATTTTTGGAAATATGGAAGGAATTGAAGGAGATGGGCGATAAGCCTGTCTCCTTTAAATCGTGGCTGCATCAAATAGCTAAAATTATTGAGCCGAATATTGGACAACGCTCAGGCAGGTGCCTAATTACAGAATCAGATGCTCTATTCAGGCTATTAAAGTTTAAGCGAAGTCCCTGACTTAGAAAGGAAACGATGGCGTACCGCTTGAGTTAATTAGATTAAATAATAGCATTTTTAATATTGTATTAATAATCTATTTATATAAATAATAATTTGTTTGCTTAATTATATTAATTACAAAATATTTAATATTGGGATCGCGATCACATATATAACTATAAATTAGAATCTTTTTTAATATTATAATTATTTTAATAGCAAATTAGAATAGTAATATTTTTATAACTTTTTAATTAAAATAATATATTTTATATTAAAATTAAAGTTTTAATTTTATATATAGTAATATTTTTAAAAATATTATTTATAAATATAAATTTAACAAGTTATTCATCTATATTAGTACTATTTTTTTATAAATTAATTTTAAATATATAAATATACTTTTAAAATATTTATTAACTTAATAATTATTATTGTTATGATGATGATGATAATGATGATGATAAGAATAAATAAAAATTAAATTTTATTAAATATAAAATATATAAATTAGATATAGTGGAATTTTTTAAAAAGCGAATCAGTTATCTCAAAAAAAGTCCCAGAATTCCCTACATGCGTTATCGCGAAACCCATAATATTTAATTTGGCATGGGTATTGCGGTCACGCACGTTAGCACTATTTAGGGAATAATCAGCTAAAACAATTGTGCCGAGTCGGCACTAAAATTGCCTAGAAACAGCTGTTTTATTTGGCCTTAGATATTAGCAACTTTTAGTTAGGGTAATGAATTGTATTAATTGGAATCCGTCTTGGCAAGCTCATCGCCAGCAAAATTTTTTGTGATTTTAACAGCAGCTCTAGTCACAGGTTGTGTTTGAACTGCCTGCTCAATTAAACGGCGAAACCATTTTCTGTTTTTTGCTGATTTACGTCTATTACAGCTAAAAATATACTTATCAAAGTAATAATTAAATCATTATTAGCATATAACGTATTGATATATACTAAATAACCATTATTTCAACAATGAAGTGATGGAAATGAGGCAGCGCCTCTTTATCTTCAGAGATTTTTTTACTAGGCGCTTATACCCTAACATGTAACTAAAAATAACCTGCTGATAATAGCCCCCAGGACCAGGTGCCCAGTTTCTTGGGCATTAAAGCCCGCTGTCCCGCCGGGGGTTGGTAAGCTGTTGAGGAATTCTAAACTTACTGATATTATGATAATTAACTTTTGAGCAGGAAAGGAAACTCATGTCAACCGAAACAAATTTTCAGCCGTCAGACCAATCGAACGCCAGCGCATCTTCTAGGTCAACGGTTTTTTCTGCTTTAAGTTCCGACATGGAAGCATGGAAGGACTTTACCAGGCGCGATATAACGCGTGAATTGGAAATTGTCGATATTAATAAAAAATTATCGGTGATTACAGCAGATATCTCTGGCCTTAAGACTGAGATGATAGAGCTTAGAAGTGAGTTCAATTCTAAATTGGACAAGCTGGAAAGTAGTTTTAATGGAAAATTGGACAAGCTGGAAAATAGTTTTAATGGAAAATTGGACAAGCTGGAAAATAATTTTAATGGAAAATTGGACAAGCTGGAAAATAGTTTTAATGGAAAATTGGACAAGCTGGAAAGTAGTTTTGATTTAAAGTTTGAAGCCTTTAAATCTGACATAAAAGCAGACATAAACGCATCAAATACGTGGAAAAATCCATTTATAATAGGTATTTTTGTTGCTCTTATCGGTATTTTAATGACTTTTTGGATTAAATTACCATAACTACATAAAATAGAGTAGCCGGCTAGTGCGCTAAATTGCATCCCGCTTCCAGTCGGCTCCAGTCAAAACATACAAGCGGATTTCCCGCATTTGGTTTCCTGACCATGACCTGACGGCTTAGTTCACGAGTATCCGGGCAGACGTCAGGTTGACCAACCCGGACTCCTTATACATTTTTTAGGCCTTATATTGTTTGCAATCATTAGTCTTTCTCTTGTGCTTTCCGGCCATACAATGTCGAAACAGGCCTATTTGGTTACCGCGCCGACACTATAATAGTCGGCCCAGCCTCCTGTAACCCAATTCAGTTTCTTCACGACCTGACTGGCATCCAGGCGCCCCATGTTCGCGGCGGCCTCACGTACTTTTTCTCTCTGGCTTTTCAGAGCCTTCCGGGTCGGCCGCGCTCCTATGTACATCTTCACCTTCTTCCAGGAGTACTGCTCCGTGAATTCATACCCCAGGAACGTGCTTTTAAAAAGCCTTTCAGGCTGTCTTTCTCAAGGCTTAAGCACTCTTGTTCAATCTAAATTCTTTCCTTTTTTCCTTTGCCCTGCCCTCTTCAACGGCCTCCTCCACTACAGGCTATAATCCCAGCTCTTTTTTCAGCAGCTTAATCTCCACGGCATAACCGTCTAAATCATTGGGCGTTTCAAGGATGACCGGTCTGTTGACCAGTTTAGGATGACTTATGACTTTGACCAGTGCTTCAAGGCCAATTTGGCCCTCGCCAATTTTGGCGTGCCGGTCTTTGCGGCTTGAGAGGGCGTTTAAGCTGTCATTAAGATGAACGGCCTTAATTTTCGTAAGTCCCACTGTCCGTTCAAACTCTTTTAAAACCCCGTCCAGGTCCCCGACCAGATCATAGCCCCCGTCAAAAACATGACAGGTGTCAAAACAGACGCCTATCCGTTCAGGGCACTTGAATTTCCCCAGCATATAGGCCAGTTCCTCAAAAGTCCGCCCTATCTCTGTCCCTTTCCCGGCCATGGTCTCCAAAAGAACGGTATTATTTAAATTCTCCGGGAAGACCTCATTTAATAATTCAATGGCCGTATCCATAGCCGCCTCAGCGCCCCGGCCAAGATGGCAGCCCGGATGGAAGTTATAGAAAACCCCGGGCAGAAGCGACAGGCGGTTAAAGTCATCGGTCAGAATAATCCTGGCCAGTTCAGATATTTTAGGATCAATTGAGGCGGGATTCAAGGTATAAGGAGCGTGGGCGACCAGGGGACCGAATCCGTTTACAACCGCCAGATCTAAAAAGGCCCGGACATCATCATTGTCAATGGCTTTGGCCCGGCTGCCCCGAGGATTCCGGGTGAAAAACTGGAAAGTGTTGGCCCCCAGTTCCAGAGCCTGTCGGCCCATACTCAGAAATCCCCTGGAGACGGACAGGTGGCAGCCTAAAAACATATCTTAAGTCAGACTAAATCAATATCAGATCTGTCCAGAGCAAAATCCTCGCCGCACTTTTCGATCCTGGCCAGTTGCTCAAAAGACAGGTCGCCGGGCTCTTCAATCTTCCGGAAGCCTATGAAAGGGAACTTTTTCGGAAAAGACAGAGAGTCAAACATATATTTGGTACACAGAACTATTGGCACAAAAAGATCGGCTCCCTTAGTTCCGCCAACCGACAGAACAAAGCCTTTGGGCGGATGGGAAAAATCTCTTTTCTGTTTCAGGCGGTATTGCCGGGCCCAGAAGACCTGGAGCCGGTCGATCATGGCTTTGCCCTGAGCCGGAACCCCGTAAAAATAGACCGGAGCGGAAACTACCAGTCTGGGGACGGTCTCTAAAGCTTCATAAAAAATGCCCATATCATCGCCGATCACGCAGTGGCCGGTTTTTTCACAACCGCCGCAAGCCCGGCAGCCTTCTATTTTGCGGCCGTGGACAGAGAGGATCTCCATTTGAGCCCCGGCTTTTCTGACACCTTTCTGAAAAGATTCCAGAAGTTTAGCCGCGCTGCCCTCGGCTCTGACCCCTAAATGAAGTCCTAGTACTGGCGCCAAATCTTTTTTTCCCATCAAGACCTCCTTTGACCGTAAATAACAGGTCAGGCGAGTCTGCTTTTCAGTCTGGCCAGGGCCTCCAAGCCCACCGGACTGCGGCTGTTTACCCAGGTCAGGGGGGTTTTCTTATTGGCTCCGTGATAATCGGAACCGGCGGTAATGACCAAATCAAAGTGACGGGCCAGCTGAACGAAAAATTCCGTTACCCGGGGATTGTGATCCGGGTGGTAAGCCTCCAGCCCGATGAGGCCGTCCTGTTTCCACTTGGGTATGATGTCCGGCCACTTGTCCGGGGGCAGGTTTAAGCTTATGGGATGAGCCAGAACAGGAGCAAAGCCTGCGCTTCTTAAAAGCCCTATGGCTTCTTGGGGAGCAGGTCTGACTTTAGGCACATAAGCCGGCCGTCCCTTACCCAGATACTTATCAAAAGCCTCCTGAATGCTGCGGCAATAGCCTTTCTCCATCATGGCCCTGGCAAAATGGGGCCGGCCCAATTGACCTCCCCCGGATATCTCTAAAAGCCGGTCCCAGTCTAAAGTCAGCTCCAGTTCGTTTAAGCGATTAAAAAGGCGGATATTTCTTTCCTCCCTCAGTTTCTGAAGGCCGGACAGAAGCGGGGGCCGGTCTTTTGAACCGGCTAAATCCAAACCTAAGACATGTGTAATGCCGGAGAACTCCACACTAAGTTCCACTCCCCCGATAACCGGAAAATCAAATTCCTCTCCGGCTTTTTTTAATTCGGCCACTCCCTCGACCGTATCGTGATCGCAAAGTCCCAGACCTGCCAGGCCTGAATATCTGGCCAGCCTGACTAAATCCCGGGGACAGACCGTCCCGTCGGAAGCTGTGGAGTGGGTATGGAGATCGAGCCTTTTCAAGATTATTTCTCAAAAAGGGCCTTATAGTCAGGCTCCTTAAGAAGCTTTTCGGTCAGACTGGTCTGAACATCACCGCTTCGGAAAGGGGGATAGGCCAGCATCCGCCGGAGAAAGGTGATGTTGGTTTTGATGCCGTCAATATCAAAGGCGGCTAAAGCCTCGTCTAAAAGATTCAAAGCCGCCTCCCTGCTCCTGCCTTTGGCAATAACCTGAGCCACCATAGGATCGTAGTAAGGGGTGACCATGGATTTCCGCTCATAACCGGTCTCTACCCTTATGCCAGGACCTTTGGGCGGACGGAAAACTTTCAGCATCCCCGGACTGGGCAGAAACCTCTGGGAATCTTCTGCGTAAATACGGGCTTCCACAGCGTGACCTGCGGGTTTTTCCGGCGGCGGCGGCAACTGGGAAACCGTAGCGCCAGAGGCCAGCTGCAGTTGCAGAGTCACCAGATCGGCCCCTGTGATCTCTTCGGTCACCGCATGCTCCACCTGAAGGCGGGGGTTGACTTCCAGAAAACAAAACCCGGTCTCCGGACTGTACAAAGTCTCCACCGTGCCGACATGATCGTAACCTAAAGAAGCCATGACCTCAGTGGCTTTACCGGCTAAAACGGCCAATTCGGCCTGGGATATGTTCGGGGCTCCGGCTTCTTCTATGACTTTCTGGCGCCTTCTTTGGATAGAGCAGTCTCTTTCAAAAAGATGAAAAGCCCCGCCCTGACCGTCACCGACAATTTGGAACTCCACATGCCGGGGATCTGCAATCAGTCTTTCAGCATACAGCTGGCCCCTGCCGAAACCTCTTAACGCCTGGGATTCGGCAGTCTCTAAAGCGGAAGCCAATTTATCTTCCGAAAAAACCGGAATCATGCCAATGCCGCCGCCGCCGCCGGCCGGTTTAATTAAAACAGGAAACCCCAGCTTTTTAACCTGGCTAATCTTCTCTTCCGGTGAGCCGGTCAGAATACCGGTGGCCATATTTATCGGCAGGCCTCTTTTGGCCATCTCATTCTGGGCAGCCACTTTATCGCCAAAGACAGTCAGCAGCTCGGGCTTGGGGCCGATAAACTTCACTCCCATTTCAGTTAATTTTCCGGCCAGGCAGGTATCCTCAGCCAAAAAACCGTAACCCGGATGAAGAGCGTCGGCCCGGCATTCCTTAACCGCAGCCAGAACCCGGCCATGATTCAAATAACTGTCCTGAGGCGGAGCCGGGCCTATGATCCGGTACTCGTCAGCTTCTCTAACGTAGGGCATAAACTTGTCAGCCTCGGAGCAAAAGACGACGCTTTTAACTTTTAAAGAGGCCAGAGCCCTGATAATCCTTCTTGCCACCGCTCCCCGGTTATTGACGGCCACCTTTTTAAACATACCGACCGCCTGACCGATTGGCATCTGACGTAACCCCAAATACCATCGCTTTAGATAAAAAATTAACCATTGATATCCTTTTTGTTGGCATTAGTAATTATTTATGTGTCTCCCTAAGAATTACCTTGAAGCCATTATAGTCGCGGAGCCGTTATTAATCAAAAAACTCTAAATCAGGGGGCCAAAAAATAGCCTTAAGTCCTAAACGCAGGTACGCCGAAAGAGTTGGGACTCTCTTTCGGCGTACCTGCCCAGACTGACGGCGTCCTGGAATTGGGCTATAAAAAAACAGCCGGGAAAACCCAGGGCTTAAGCCAGGCTATGAGAGGCTGGGCATCGGCTCTGGGAGGAGAAGCAGTTAGACCGGCCTCAGTCGGCGCTCTTCGCTGATCCCGGACTCCCACAATCCTCAGATGCGGGAGGACATCAATTAAAGCTTCTAATATGCGGCCAGACCGATGACCTTTTCCTGTTCCCACAGTCCGCCTGGAGTCAGCAGGCAGTCGGATCTGGCCAGGTTAGCCAGCGGCTGGCCGGAATAGAGTTCAATGTTGCCGCCGATTAAAGCTAAATGGATGACTTCCTCAACCGTTCTGACCGGCAGGATATGGATGGAGTCGGTCAGGTAGCCGGGCAGTTCCTGAAGATCCGGCAGATTCTTCTCCGGCACCAGGACGGTCGAAAGGCCGGCTCTTTTAGCGGCCAGAATCTTCTCCTTCAAACCGCCCACCGGCAGGACCAGACCTCTTAAAGATATTTCACCGGTCATGGCCAGATCGGCTCTGACCGGAAGTCCGCTCATCAGCGAGACCAAAGCCGTAACTAAGCCCACCCCGGCCGAGGGACCGTCTTTAGGAATGGCCCCGTGGGGCAGATGGATATGGAGGTCGTGATGCTTAAACCACTCTTCATCTAAATTCCAGCCCTGGGCCCGGGAGCGGACATAACTGATGGCGGCTATAGCCGATTCCTTTAAAACATCGCCTAATTTACCGGTCAAAGACAACCGGCCGCTACCAGGCATGGCCACCGCCTCCACAAACATCAGATCGCCGCCGGCCGGGGTCCAGGCTAAACCGGTCACCACCCCGACCTGAGGGGCCTGCTCTCTTTTCTCCCGGGCGTGTCTGGGCGGACCTAAAATGGTCTGAAGCTCTTCGGGCCGGATAATGGTGTCATACTGCCGGCCCTCGGCCCTCTCCACAGCCCGGTTACGGATCATGGTTCTTAAGTGCCTGGAAAGCTCCCGGCACCCGGCTTCCGAGGTATAGGCATCAATTATCTCTTCAATGACCTCTTCCGGGACGGTCAGCTCACTGGGCCCGAACCCGTGCCTGGAAAGTTCCGTGGGCCAGAGATGGTTTTTGGTGATAGCCGTTTTTTCGGCCGCCGTATAGCCGGAGACTTCCACGACTTCCAGACGGTCTTTCAGGGGAGCCGGGATATGCTCCAGAACATTGGCGGTTAAGATAAAAAGCACATTGGACAAGTCAAAGGCCATCTCAATGTAGTGATCGGTGAAAGTGTCGTTCTGTTCTGGATCTAGAGCTTCCAGCAAGGCCGCCGCCGGATCGCCATGGGCGTTACTGGTCATCTTGTCCACTTCGTCCAGCAAAAAGACCGGATTATTGGCCCCGCACTTATAAATACCGGAGATAATCCGGCCGGGCCGGGCACCGACATACGTTCGGCGGTGCCCTCTTATTTCGGCTTCGTCTTTCAGGCCGCCTAAAGATAACCGGACAAACTCCCGGCCCAAAGCCTCGGCAATGGACCGGCCCAAAGACGTTTTACCCACTCCCGGAGGTCCGGTTAAGCACAGGATAGGGCATTTCTGGTTAGCAGTCTGCTGATAGACAGCCAAAAATTCTATGATCCTCTTTTTGACTTTGTCCAGCCCGTAATGATCCCGCTCTAAAACCGCCCGGGCTTTTTGGAGGTCCGGGTTGGTCGGCGTACTCTTCTCCCAGGGCAGATCGATTATCCACTCCAAAAACTGCCGGATAACCCCGTATTCCGAAGAATGTGGCGGAGTCATCTTCAGCCTTCGGAGTTCCCGTTCGGCAGCCAGCAGCGTTTCATCCGGCATAGGGGTGGCCCGAATTTTTTCGGCCAGAATCTGCAGGTCATTGAGATCGTCCCCCTCCCCCAGTTCAGCCTGGATGGCTTTAATCTGCTCCCGCAGGTGTTTTTCCCGGTGCTGGCGGTCCAGACTGTCCTCAATCCGCTGACTGATGGCCCGGCCCATTTCCCGGTTCGTCAGTTCCCGGTTCAAGTGTTCTAAAAGCCTTTGGTACCGGTCCGGCAGGTTTTCTATGAGCAGGAACTCGGTTTTCTGAAACGGCTTCAAAGGCAGAGAGGCCATAATCAGATCGGCTAAAACTGCCGGCTCGTTTTCTAAAAGATGGTTAATTTTATAAAGATCGACCGGCTTTCCGGGAATCAGGCTTAAAACATTGGCGTAAAGCCTTCTGGCCTCCAAAACTAGTGGTCCCATCTGCTCTTCGTCCCAAACCTCTTCGGGGTAAGGCAGAATCGTAACCTGGGGAATTTCTCCCGGAATACATTCTCCTATCACAATTCTTTTCAGGCCTCTGACCGATACCTTCAGATACTGGTTTTCCTGGTCCCGGACCTCAATAATTTCCACCGCCACCCCGACCGGCCAAAAATCGGCCGACTGGGGGTTTTTGGTGTCAATGTCGAAATTTTTCAGAGCAAAAAGAGCTAAAAGACGGTCATCGCGGCAACTTTCCATTATAGTCGACCTGGAGATGGCCTCATCAACAGAGATCGAAGAAACTAAAGAGGGAAAAGAATTAAGTTCCGCCATTGGTAATAATTTCATCACCTGAGGCAGGATTCCGCATTTTTGATCCAGGTCAAAGGAAAGACCGGGGGCTGAGGCGGTATTACCATCTGATTGGCTGACAATGGGCTTCATCATAACTCCTGGAACAGATTTTCCGGTTCCTTATTATTTACGCGCCCGCCTGCTACCCACGGGTTGACCTTAGAGGGAAGACCTTTAAGGTCTAAAGTTTAAAGCTCTGTAAGCAGTTTCGAATTGTATCTCTTGCAATAAGCGGAAACATAAGGATTTTCATTATTATCGCTTCCGTAACCCTAAAATAATCATGATTTTTAGTATGACAAGTCCAAAAACCATTTATTTAAGTTACATAAGTGGTTAACTTAATTTCTTAACGTAATATCTCTATTTTTGGAGATTCAAGATCCGATATAGCGATAGAATAATTAGTAATTAGTAGTAGATCCCAAAAATGGGAAAATAACTATTTTTCTGACAGGAAAATAATGAAATCCTTATAGAATAAAGATTTGCGGAGGTAAAATATAACTGCGTTTTAAAAAAAATCTGAGGTGCGATCCGGCCATCCCCCCAAAAGGGGTTTTTAGTTCAGCGGCGGATAAGAAATTAAAAAAATCGGTCGCGACTTTAGCGTTGAGTTCAACATTTTTGAGGTTGAAAGTAATGAGAGAAGATCTGCTGGCATCCGGTAATCACTGCCAGTCTGATGCGGCTATTTTTGGTCTTTGGCGTTTTAGCCGGGCCGCATTGACTCAAAACAGACGGGTATTTTTGTCCAAGAATCAGCGAAAAACTTGTCCAACAAGCCTACATGAGCTTGTCACCATTCACTGGCCGTATTTGGTGAATGATAGCGGTTTTTTGCCAGCACCTGAGATAGGTTAAAACAAAAAAATCTTGCCTTAATCAAAGCAGTCTCGTTGGGGGCGAACAAATTCAAAAGATCAGAACCTCAGTTTTTTCCCCTAAAAGTAAGATCTTTAATACTTTCGCCTCTTTATCCGCCTGGCCGGCTATTGGACAAGTTTTTCGTCAGTTTCCGGACAAATTGATCCGTCTGTTTTAAGACAAAACACACAATCTGGAGCATCTTTGGGAACTGGATGAGGTTAAGGCTAATTACCGCCATATGAAATAAAGTCGGCGCCCAGTTTTCTCTACTGAGGTGGATGGGTTCAGGACCAATTTGAGGTAACTTTTTTCTACATCCTTTAAAAATCCTATGACAAAACTTTCCTTGTTTTTTAAACCTTAAATAATAATATTACCTCGGCAGGCATCCAATTCTGAGAATGCTGTAATACTGTTTCTATTACAGGTTTTGAGCTAATCCTCTCAGAGTTTCGTGCTGTGGTAATACTTTTCATTTTTTCGTTATATACCTGTCTTCGCATATAATGGCACAGTATTTCATTTTTTTATCTGTGTACAGGACATCCGTCCCGAACTGTCGAGAAAAATATAACTGACCGCTCTCTGCTGAACAGACGCAAGTATAAAGGAGCAAATTGTGTAACCGTTCACAAAAATTGTTCCTGGCCCAATCTTCAATAAGGCCAGCCCTTTCAAGGCTGACCGTCGGACGGCCTCTTTAGACGGCCCGAAACCAATATTATTTTCTGTTTGAAAAAACAACTTACATGATTATTATATAAATGATAATCAGACCTGTTCAGGCCGGATTTTATCTTGGCCCTAAAGGCAATAGAAGGATTATATGGATTCTGAACTGCCGGAACTGTCAGTTGGGATGCAGACTTTTGGAGTTGCGAACAAGAAAGACCGTCTATGCGGACAAGACAAAATATTTTCCCCTGTTACCTAAGAGATGTAAAGTCGCCTTCTGTACCCGGCCCCGGCGCTTCGGCAAATTCCTGACCGTCTCAGCCCCGGGTGCCTTCTTCTCCGGGCGTAAGGAGCTTTTTCAGGGACTGGCGGCCGAGAAATTTATGAATTCCCCGGAATTCACCCCAAAACAGGTCATTCGTCTGGAGATGAACGAATTTAATCACAGCCAAAGTCTGGAGATTCTGGGATGGAAAATAAGAAAATATCTGAAGGTTATCGCTGAACGGCACAATGCCGACTTACAATAGGACGATGCAACCTGTGCCTTTTCCAATTTGCTGAAGGATGTCAGCAAGGCCTCCTCCCCAAAAATCGTCCTGCTGACTAACGAATACTATGCCCCTGTTTTAAGTCTTATCCAGAGGAGCGAACTGACCTATGATGAGCGGCTGGTCGAAGAAATTCGGGAGGCATACGAAGTTTCTATTCCATGATCAAAACCAATGATGGGATCCTGGACTTAGTCTCTATCCCCGGCATTTCCAAGTTTTCCGGTATGGGGTCTTTTCTCCTCTCTCAATAACCTCCAGGATATCTCCCTGAGTCTGAATTCGCCGCCTTCCTGGGCCTGACTCAGGAAGAACTGGAGGTGAATTTAGCCCCGTACATCAAAAAGACAGCCGAAAAACTTCGGATGAGCGAAGAGGAGCTTTTGACGCGCATCCGGGACTGCTATGACGGTTTTTCCTTTGACGGGCAGACCTGAGTCACAATCCCTTCTCCTCTCCGCTTTTCTTCAGCAAAGGCGGATTTAAAAAATACTGGGCGTGGTCCGGCTCCAGCACCTTCATAAAGAAATTTCTCAAGGACAGGAAACTCACGGCGGAAGAGTTTTCCGGCCTGCGGATCAGAAGTGATTTCGCCGATTCTCCCGGAGAAACAGGCTCCACGCCTCCGGCCGGGTTTCTTTACAAGGCCGGGGTCTGACCCTGCGCAAGGATGACCGGGGCTCCTGCTTTCTGGACTATCCTGACCTTGAAGTCCGGGCCTCTATGCCGGCTCTGTTCCTGGATAATTTATACCCCTCCCGGACTCAGGCCATGGATGCCATATTGGAATCGGACAAGTATCCGGCGCAGGCGATGTCCCTAATCTGACGGCCGTTTTCTGGCTCCTTTACGCAGGCCTGTCTTATCCGGATCATGCGGATGCCTTTTCCGTGAGACTGGCCAAAAAAAATTTTGGGCGGACTTTTAAAGATGCTGAAAAAAAGCCCAGGGACTTGCCAGACCCGCTCCAGGATTGGAGTTTTCTGATTTCCATGCGTCAGAAGCAGGGCTAGTATTTCTGCCGGAGCGCTTTGCAGTCCTGTCTGTAGGGAGCTGAAGCTCATAAAAACAGAGGCCGGTCCGATTTGGAGATCAGGTATAAAGACCAGGTTTACATGATGGAGATGAAATCAGCCGCCGGAAGCAGGGCCGCCATGAAAGCCGCCAAGCCGGGAGGCCCGGAACCGGGAACTTGACTGCGGAGGGGCCTCCAAAAACCCCGTCCTTATTTCCATGGCTGCGGATACGGCGGTCAGGAACCCGGAGCCTGCATCTTTGAAAAAAACGGCAAGACCACGGTTCTGGACCATCAGGAATTATACAGGCTCGCTCACCGGCCGGATACGGAATCCGATCAAATTCCAACCTCCCCGGATAAGGCTTCAATAAAAAATCAATAGTCTTCCTGAACTGAAACGTCTCACTTGTCTTTTAAACAAGGCCGGCGCTCAATGAACAATTACGTAGTCGCTATACCATGTATCATAAATATTACTCTATTTTATTACTAAAACATTCTTTACACTACAGTTTCCTTAAAAAGCCCGTCCGCCGTCTTTTTTTAGCCCTAAAAGGTCGAATGACCGGAAAGCCGACTTCTTTAAAAATCCCAGATTTTTTGGCCTCTTTTTTGAATAAGAGGACACTGGCTGAGAAAGCCTTAAAACCTGACTTACAGGAGTCTCCATGAATTCCATAGACGGACGCGTTAACGGTCAGTCGGCTTATCCGGCCGCCACCCCCAGCCGCCAGGCCTGGCGGGAAGAGATGCTGGGCCAGTTTTTAAACAAAATCAAAGATCACAGTCTCCCGGCCGAACCGGCCAAGGAGGCGGCCCCGGTTTTTCCTAAACCTGCCAAGGGCAATTACATTAATATATATGTCTGAGACGGACAATTAATTTTTTCGGCCCCAAACAGAGCCTGGGCTGCCCGGTTGGGGCATTATTGGTTTCTGGGCTCTTTAGCTTTTTCTTCAGCCAAAGATTTGGCCTCCGTCCGGCGCCGGCCCAATCATCCCCAAATTCTCTGAAATATTTCCTCTGGATTTGACCGGATTGGAGGGGCATTTTTTTATTATTTTGGCTGAAAAAAATATTTCCTGTCAATAAATTCCGACTTCCTTCCTAAGATTTTCCGACAAAAATGTCATTTTTTGCCTTCCAAAATGGGTACAAAAATGTAGATTTACTCTTTTTAGTCTATTTTTTTGGTCCAAAACGGAACATTTTGTCAAAAAAAATAATTGCCTCTTAAAACAAACTGAAGTAAAATCTCTCCCATGCTTTTTTAAAAATAATTAAGGGTTAATAAAACCCGAGGGGCCTTTTTTGGCCTCCGCCAGGCCGACTGAATATCGCTTTCTGACCAACTACAGCGTTTAATTTTTATCCCAGCCTGAGCCTCTGTTCCGAAAAGGGCGGTCTTTATCTAAAGACCGCCACTAAGCACCTGCCTGACTGCGGCCGGTTAAAAGTAAGGAGATTCGTTTCCCCATGACTAATTATCTTAAATCTAATGACGCCCTGGGCATCGCCAATCGCGGCAACCCCGCAGAATCAGGGCTTTGCACCCTCTGCCGCTGTGACTGTCAGGGCAAATGCGAAGTGTGGACCTCTTGTTTAAAGGGCCGGGAACTTCTTTATCCTCGGGATTTCGGTTCCACTATAGCCGGGGCTTTAAACACGGCTCCGGCCGGGCTGTCCTACAGCGCCTTAAGGATTATGGGGCCCTGCTACGGAGCCCATGATGCTCCTCCCTCGGCGGCAAAGGGCGACGCTCTTTTTACCGAAGTGTCCCTGGAGTCCAGTTTTGGGGCCCACAAAAAGACCAAATGCTCGGCGCCCTTTATGGCCGGCGCCCTGGGGTCGACCTTTATTGCCGCCAAATACTGGGATGCCATGGCCGCCGGCTGCGCCATTTGCGGCGTACCCATAGTCATCGGGGAAAACGTGGTCGGCGTTGACCGCAAATCGGACATCAAAAAAGGTAAGATCACCAAAAGCCCGGAAATGGACCGCCGCCTGGAATCTTACCTGAAGTACTATGACGGCTACGGTGCGGCTATTGTCCAGCTGAATGTGGAAGACACCCGCAACGGGGTGGCTGAGTACATTGCCGAGCATTACGGCGACAAAGTCATAATTGAACTTAAGTGGGGCCAGGGAGCCAAGAACATCGGCGGCGAGATTCAGGTCAAAGACCTGGAGTATGCAGATTTCCTTAAAAACCGCGGCTACTTGGTAGACCCCGACTGCTCCAAGCCTGAGGTCAGGGAAGCTTATAAAGCCAAAGCTATTGACGGTTTTGCCCGTCACAGCCGCTTAGGCTACACCAACCTCTCAAACTGGGGGGAAGTCAAGGAAGCTTTCTTAAAGCAGGTCAGTTACTTAAGAGGCTTAGGGTTTGAAAGGATTTCCTTAAAGACCGGCGCTTACGGCATGGAACCTCTGGCCTTGGCTCTCCGGCTGGCCACAGAAGCCAACCTCGATCTTCTGACCATCGACGGAGCCGGCGGCGGCACCGGTATGAGTCCCTGGGATATGATGGAAAACTGGGGGGTGCCTTCCATTTTACTGCACGCTAAAACATATGAATATGCCAACATTCTGGCCGCAGCCGGCCATAAGGTTGTGGATATCTCCTTGGCCGGCGGCTTTGCCAAATCCAGTTCCATCTTCAAAGGCCTGGCTATTGCCGCTCCTTATGTGAAAATGATCTGCATGGGCCGGGCCATGATGATCCCCGGATTTTTGGGGTCCAACATTGAAGGCGTCTTAAAGCCGGCCAACAAAGCCAAGGTCAACGGCAACTGGGACACCCTGCCGCCTTCGGTCAGCGCTCACGGTTCGACAGCCGAAGAAATCTTTGCCGCCTACTACGATGTCCAAAAGAAACTTGGACACAAAGCCATGAAGGATGTCCCCTTCGGAGCTATTGCCATGTGGGGTATGCTGGATAAACTGTCGGCCGGTCTCCAGCAGCTCATGGCCGGAGCCAGAAAATTTAAGCTCCGGGCCATTACCAGAGATGATATTGCCGCAGCCAACCGGGAAACCGCTTGGGAAACCGGTCTGCCTTTTGTGACCGAACAGGACGACGAAAAAGCCAAGTCGATCCTGAAAGAAAAGTTCTAAATACTTTTGCCGCCGAACCGGCCACCGGGATTCCGGCTTTTTCGGTTACTGAACTAAAAAATCAGACATCTCCCCGGGGGCTGGGCCTTCCGGGGAGGAAAAAATGCCCGGCCTATTTATTTCACCAAAACCCTGAAAAAGACTCTGTCTCACAATCCCTCCTGGAATCCCGGATTTATTTATACCTACAAACTAGGTTTTGGGTTAATATCGGAAATCACAACAATATTTTGAAATTTCTCTTGACAACCCCTCTGTGTAGGAGCAATTTTTATAACCTACGAGAGGCGGCATTCCAGTGAGTTCAATTATACTCCTTTTGAACAATAAAAAGATATATTTATATCTGCTTACTTCTCTTAAAATGCTAAATATAGTCCTGATACTGGAAAAAAGCATATTAACAATGCTGACTATATTATTAATTAGATTAAATTCACTGATTATTATATTAAATATATATTATAAAATAATATTAACATTTTAGAGATAAAAAATATCATATAATATCGCTAATTAACTTAATAATTATTATGATGATATAAAACTTATGAATGCAATAATAGACATAATAACAATACTGATAATACTATAAACGGTAATATATTTACTGATACTATTTTTGAACTTGATGATTGTTATTATAAATATTTCACTATAATTTATTTTTGAATAATATATCAAAATTAACTTATTAATTGCTTTTTACTGATTATTAGTTTATAAACTATATATAATAATGTAAAATAAATTTTATAAACGCCTAAAATACAGAAATAGCTTCATAAAGAGCAGGTAAACTTCTTTGTCATCTATAATATAACGATAAAATATATTTTTACAATAAATAGTGTAAATTAAGAAAGAAAAATTAGTATTATAATACTTATATTACATTAATATATTCATATTTAAATTTAATTAAATATATTAAGAGCGTATATAACAAGGAAGGCGATAAAATTAAACAAATTAACCTCTGTATAGTTTTTGGTTAACAATCTAGGTTTCCTCTTTTTTCAGTTTAATAGCCTGGATCAGCTGATACATGAATTATCAGACAATCTTCTCTCCACTGGAAGCATAAGGTTTGATTTTATTCGCCATAATAAATTGGCGCCTGCATTGACAGCTTGTTTCCATAATTTACAGTCAAAAAATTCCTGTCTGCCATTATTAACATTTCCGGAGTAAATTTACCGGAATTTATCAAAGCAGCGGTCATCTCCTGTTCACTGCATTTATAAGGCCTGACTTGGGCGGCAGCAATATAATATGAGTTCCGGTTTCAACCGGCCCAACTACCCATAGTTGCGGAAAAGCTGTGTCACCCCTTGAAGAGCTGGGATAACCAAAATAATCCGCGTTTTCCTTTGAATCCGGAACATCAAAACAAGTCCCGTCAATTGCCATTATTACCCCGGCGGATAATTACGATAATATCTTTCTTCATTGATTTTACCTTATGGTGATTTGTTTGTATTTTAATTACCCCCCGGGGTAATAACCGCATCCCGTCATGCCAAGTCTCTGAGGCTTCAAGCGGAGCTGACGGCTTTAAGGTTTGTTCGGCCGCTTCCCTCATAACATAAGGACCAAGTCTGTATCTTGCCAGGTAGATGGCGACTTTGGCCGGGAGCGTTCCATTGTCAAAATCCAAAATGATCCATGTCAGACTCCCGCAAACAATGCGCAGAACCTATTCCTGCGGGGGGCTCACGCCAAAGAGATAAAACCACAATGAAGTATGCCAAAGTGGCAGTCGGCAGCAATCTGACTCGCCTGTCGGCTTTTTCATGCTTCTCCAAAATGCTGCCGATCGTGTATCGGGGTCAGATTTTGGACAAGAAGTCAACACTGAGCAGGCGGTTGAGGTCAAGAGACTATGGCAATAATTTCCGGAATCTTGCCATCAGTAACCTCTCCCTTACAGCGGATAATACTGGCTAACCAGTCTGCTATCAAGAGAGAGGATACACCACAGTTGGCACCGTAAGTAAACTGTATTGCGCTTAAGCCTCCACCCGGATATTAAAGAGTCTTTTTAACAGTATGTAAACATATTTTCCCGGCCTGGTAAAAAGAGTCCGGCTTCTAATTTTAACCCCCAAAAACACCAAAATAAATTACCGCCCCACGCTCTGGAATCAACCCCCAGGCTTTGGCCTTAACCGGTCTAACCCAGATCATTTCCGGCCAGATCGCTTTTGGGGTTTTATATAATCTATTGGATTGGAATTTTTCATAGGAAAATTGACGGTTAGTTAGACTGTTTAGGGGCAGAGGATAGGGAATATAGACAACGGCTATTGATTTTATCAGAAAAATAGGTATTATTAGATAAACATGAGCACTATAATTCTGTAATTTATTTTATATTTAATGAAAAACTACTTGCTCATATTTTCTTAAATACGCAGGTAATTATAGATTCTGTCTGTATAATCCGCTATAATACGATTAAATTCGAAAATTTGACGTATAATACGAAAATAAAATTCTTGATTTATTACTTTTTTCGATCTAAAAAAAGGTATGAAAAATCGAAATGATGATCGAGCCTTTGTCAAGGCCCTGAAAGCGGAAATCAAAAAGCGCGGGTACGGAGCCCAGACAGAACTGGCCGAAAAGGCCGGAGTAAGTAAGAGTCTTATCAATGACATTATCAACGGCCGCACCTACGGCAAGATAAAGACCCATCAAGTTCTGGCCAGCGCTTTAGGCTATCAGGATTTTGAATCATTTCTGGAAGAAGGCCGGAAAATTGCCAAAGAAGAACAGTTAAGACAGGCCAACTATACCGAAGGACGGGAGATATTAGGCTGCGGGGAGATTCCAAGCTTACTAGAAATATTACTTGAAAATCGGGCCCTGCGCCTGGAGCTGGAACAGATCCGCAAAGAGCTGGCACTGATGAGCCACGACAAAACCGCCAAATCAAGTCTGTTGTCCGCCCGAGAAAACGAAAAAGAAACCCTAAGACACCGGGATTAAGCAAACCGCCGAAAAGCTGAGGCCGAAGCTTGGCAGTATGGTCCTTAACAGCCCTCAACCATCATTTATAAATTTAATATAGTTAACCTCAAATATCACCGAAATGCCTGGATAAAGATCTTCTAAATCCCCAGACCGGACAAATAAAGTCCTTTTTTTTAACGTATTTTAGCGAAATTTCAGATTCTATTCAAAAATCCACATCCGGTTGACTTTGGCCGGAGTACCCGAAATTTATTCAAAGTCCACGGAGTCCGAGGCAGGTCTAGCACAACTTTAACGCTCGGCTCGACAAAAAAACAAGCAATGATATTACCTCGGCGGATTATTATGATGATAATCTATTTCTTTATTGATTTTACCTTATGGTGACTTGTTTGTATCAAAATTATCCGCCGGGGTAATAATTGAACTTCAGGCTAAAGAAAGGCCTTAATGTTTTTTTTGAAATTTGTATTCACGATATTAGAAAATTATGGCCCCAAAATTCTTCAAATACAACAGCTAAGTCAAACCATCCGTCTTGTCTTCAGAACTGTTTAGGCCGCAGAGTTAAATATCCGCTTCTGCTCCGAGTTTGCGTCATAAAGTAAAAGCTTGTCACCCACTATTACCAGGATCGGGATTGGCCAGATTTCATGGACAGCATAACCTCAGGACCAACTCAACTGAGAATTGAGGAGCCAGTTTTGTGATGGCTACTAAAACCCTTCTCCTGCCTGAAAAAAATGGCTCAAAGCTGAACTTTCGGGATATCCTGTAAGGGTTAAGGAACTGTGAAGAAATAACTTGCGAAAACGTAGAAATCCATATCAGCTTTAATGCCAAATAGTATGCTAAAATACATCATATAGCATATAAAATTTATTTTTAGCAAAAAAATATG
>JAISEL010000015.1 GCA_031264185.1 Deltaproteobacteria bacterium | reverse complement strand
GACCTGGCCCAGGCCAAGCTCAGGGAGGACACCGAGAGCCGCCGCCTTCAGAACGAGAGGGCGCGGCTCAAGCTGGAGCTGGAGCAGGGCAGGCTGATAGCCAGAGACCAGGTAGGCCGCGAGCTGGCCGCCCGGATAGCTTTCTTCAAGCGGGAGCTGGAGACGCTCTGGGTCCTGACCGGCCCCAAAGTTCTGGCGCTGCTGAAGGGCGACCCGGCTAAACTGCCGGACCTTAACAGCTGGTGGAAGAAGACCGTAGCCGAATGGCTGGACATCTGGAGCCAGGACCGGAGCTATGCCGACGAATCGGAGCCGGAGCCGAGGGCGGCCGGGCCGCTGGGGAAGGCCGGGGGGCGGGCCAAGCCTTTAACCGGGCCTTCCGGCGGCACCGTTCCCGGCCGGTGACCGGGCGGAGAATCCGCAGCCGGGAAAAACGGCCCGGATGATGCTGTTCAAACTGAAGGCCTTCCCGGTACACTACTATTATAAGCTTACCTGTTTTCAGGCCGCCTTTATGTCCGGGGGCTGATCCGGAAGGCGGCAGACCCCCGGCCACGGCCGCCGGGCAGTTAAACTAAGTTAAGCGCAGGCTCCGCCGGTTTAAGCTTACGGAGCCGGCCGCCAGGGGGGAGCATGGAAAAGGATCATATTACCGGACTGAAGGACTTATGCGCCTACCTGAACATGGGAGAGAACACGCTCAGAAAGTTTCTGAAGCTGCCCGGATTCCCGGCCGTAAGAATAACCGGCCGGTGGTACTCCAGCCGGGAGGCCTTAAATTTATGGTTTAAGGAAGCGGTCAACCGGAAGCCCCCCGGCCGGCCCGGCAATCCGCCGGAGGAGGCTTTGACCGGTTAGGCCACCGAGCCCCGGCCGTTTCATCGGACGGCCGCCGGGGGGCTTTGGTCAATTTTGCCCGAACCGCCCCGGCCGGGTTTTTACATCAGACGTTGATTTTGTAGTTATGAACAAAAATGTTCATAACCCCCAGGGCGGCCGTCCGGCCCGCCGGCCATTCTCCCGGCCGGGGAGGCCTCCCGTTCATCCTCCTAACCGGGCCGGGAGCATTACCGGACCCGGCCGGGCAGTTAAAATCCGGCCGCCCCCCGGCCTTCATATGGATTTTCCGGGATCGCCCCGCTATGCCCCCTTTTTGAGAGCCTCTGACGAAGCCTTACAATATTAAGGCCTTCAGCAAGGGCTCCCGCAGCAGGACACTTTAAAGCGGCTCTTCACCCTGGCTGGAAGTCTGACCGGCTCCGGAACCGGAGCGGCAAAGCTCAATTTTCCCTTTGGCGGACGGACCGGGGGCCTTCGCTCCGGAACCGGGCCGGGAGCCTGACCGGCCCCAGCCGGAAGCCTGACCAGGAACGGCCGGGCGGCCTCCTGACTGCGGGAAGCCTGACCGCCTCCCCGGACCAGCAGAGCCTATCCTCTCCCTGGCCGAGTCTCCTGCCGTGTTACGGAGGTCACCGCCAAGGCCGGGGGCCGAACCGTCACCCTTGAGGAACCTCCCGAGGCCCACGGCCGCCAGGCCTCCTGACGGCCGAAACTCCGGCCATGCCAGGGCCCCCCGCAGCCCCTGACCGTCTGCCGAAAAACGGCCGCCGGAAAATACCGCTTGACATGCCGCCCAGGCAGAGGTAAATTTACCTCAGACCTTTAAAGCTTTTGCCTCCCTCCTGGCCGGGGGGAGGCATTCAGAAGAAAAATCCCGGCTCTCCGGAGCCTTCACATATCGGCTATGGCTCTAAGAAGGCCGTTAACAAGAGACGATTAAGCGATCGTTATGCGCTTTTTTTGTTGCAAAAATTTTCATCTCCGGGTATGGCTGAAATACAATACCGCTCAGGCAGGAACTAAAGCCGCTGTTCTCTTGCAGTTCTTAGTGCCCGGAGATTAACCAATAAGAATATCAGGAGAGACCCCTCAAAATGCAAACATTGCAAAACTTCCTAACCCGCCTTGCATCTTCCCTTTTCTCTTTATTGCAAAAGTGCTTAATTGCGCTTTCGCCTTTTGCTCGTGCTGCCAAAGCCGATGAGACCGACGACGCACGGGCCGAGGCGGAGAGAAGACGCGCCGCCCGTCCTGGCTGGAACGGTTTCGACCCGGAAATAAGAAATAAATTCGCGCTGTATTTTTACTGTGATGCAGAGGATATCGCGGCTCAGTTCGAATACTCCGAACTGCCCCCGGAGTTAAGGCCCCGGACGGCGGCCGCTCTTGACTCCGGCCTGCCGATAACCGGAAGGGCTCTTGCTAATTTATCCAATCTGGGAGCGGATTATATAAACCAGATAAGGGAAATTTTGGGAGAAATCCCGCGCGCTGAACCGGCCATATCCGGCCTCTGCCCGAAATTGGCGGCCACCATGGTTTTACTGCGAAAAGTGGACGAGATCTTTACCCTTTTTATTGAGGCGCACACTAATCTCTCTTCCGGCCTCGAGCATGAGCCAAAGCGGCCGGGGGACTCAAGGAAGGCCGGGCAGGAACCCGGAAAGCCGAGAGATACGAAGAAGAAATAGCCGCCGCCTGACCTGTTCCCTTAACACCCGGCCCGTAAAGCCGGGTTTTTTGTTTGGCGCGGGGGAGGGCGGCCTTAACCGTCAGAGTCCGTTCAACCGGCCTCAGCCGCTTTAAGGCTTTAGGCCCGTGAGGCCGGAGCCTGCTGCCAGGCAGGTTATTTTGGCCGTCACCAGCCCCCGCGCCTTTGCCTTTCCCCCGGCGGTTGGCCGAACGCCGCCAGGCAGAGCCCTTTATGCCCCCAGGGCCGTCTAAGACTTTAAGGCCGGGTAATCAGCCCAGGCCGCCCCATAACTCCCCGGCCGGACCGCTCCCGAACCGGCAGGGGCATAAACGGCCTTGCCGCAGCCACGGCCCCTGGTCTTGAGGCATTACTCAAAAATGAGTAACCCCCCTTGGCGGAAAAAGCCGGACCGTCAAACCTGAGTCCTCCGCCCCGATGAGAGCCGGGAGCGAAGGCCGCCTGCCCGAAGCCAGAAGGCCGGGCCGGGAGCCGCTGTAGTCTTCGGCTGGGCACAGGGCCGGAAATCCGGCCGTTTTTGGCCATATTCGGGGGGCCTTTGACGCGGACTGGCAGGCCTTACCCTGACCGGCGGGGCCGCCGGTTAAGGGGGGCCGGTAACCCGGCCTGAAACCTGTCCGGCCTGGCTCCGGCCGGCCGGACTTAACACGACCCGCTCAGGAAGCGGAGCCTTTCGCCGCCCCTGGCCGCCTCCGCCCGGAGAATTGCCGAACGCTCCGCCCGGAACAGACCGGGCCGGAGCCTGGAGCCAGCCCTTGCCTCTTTATATGCCTCCGCCGCTGACCGCCCCGCTGCGGCCCCTTTTTAAGGCCTCTTTTCTCAGCCTCCCCGGCCGCCGCTGTCTGACCTGGAGGATCTCAAACCGTTCTCCGTCCGGCCCCGGACGGCGCGGCCGGCCCGAGCCCCCGGCTGGAGGCAGCCCAGGCCGCCCGGCAGCAGGATTGATCCAAGCTGCGGCCCCCTAACGCCTCAGATTTTGTAGGGAAGCCGGAGAACCCCGGCTGAAGGGGCCCCAGGTTAAGGGCCCCCCGAACGCCTCAGCACGGGCCGTTTTTGGGAGCCCCCATGACAGGCATCAAAAGAGATTAAATTGATTTTCTCCGGGCTAACCTGTATTATTAATCCGTTATTCCGGCATGGCATGGAACGGCGTGGCGTGGCCAGGCCCGGCAAGGCAAGGCATAGCGAGGCAGGGCATTTTTCAGCCCTTATTGAGAACGGCCGGAAGGAAAAACGGCCGGGTCTCCGAGGCAGGCAGGACGACAAATACAGGTAATTAGGGGCCTTTAGGGCTCTAAATACCACCCATTAGCCCATAATTAGAGATATTTAATTTGCGGGTATAGTTGCGGGTATATTCAAAAATCGAATTCGGGAAAACGTAATGAAATCAAGCACTTACCGGTTGACTTTGTATCCGCCTGCCGCCTCCAATATACAAAAAAAAAGACGATACTATCGTCTTTTTTTTTGCCCCGCATACAATAAATCCGCAACCTAGCTATTTTTCCTGCGGATTATCTTTGTTATCAACATTGGCAGGCGATAATCTGTCCGGGGCTCAATTGGGGCACAATTCCACATTAAAGGCTCTCATGCCACTAACTGAGTTGAAAATAAGTTCTATCAAGCCCCATAACAAGTCTTTCAGTGTCCTCAATGCTCGGGGACTCTGCATTGATGTCTCCCCTAACGGCGCCAAACTCTGGAGGTTCAAGCGTAAAATCAGCGGAAAAGAAGCCTGGAAAGGCATAGACGCCTGGCCGGAAGTTTCTTCAAAACAGGCTCGGAAAATTATCGCCCCTTTCCGGATGACCCTGCAGAATGAAAAACTTAAAAAACCTGAAAAAAGCTAACCGCAGAGGCTCTTTTTCAGGAATGGAAAGCTAAGTTTCACCATAATTTAGCTCCGTTAAAGATAAAATCAAGTGACCAACTGTTTAACAAACGCATCCTTCTCTCTATTAGAAATATTTTTATTAGTTACATATCACTTCTTCAACTGGAGAAACTATTCCGTCCGATTGAACAACGGGGTTATTTAAAAACTTTCAAAAAATAGAGTCCAAATTAAGCGCCTTACTTCTGTATGCCTGGGCACAGGCCGATTGGGTCGCGGTTTTGCTTTGGACTTAAAAGGCGCTTCCGCCGAGAGTGTTCGTCACATACCTGATGTCCTGGACAAACACCGAACTGGCCGCCTTTTGGCAGACCTTTTCCAGTACCAACGGCAGCCATCTACGATCTGCGCCTTAAAAAATCTGTCCCGTGTTTTCACAAGGTCAGGAGAGATTAGGAACGCTGAGAGGTCTGAGACAGATTTAGAGGATAAACTCTGGCGGATACCGGCCGGACAATGAAAATGAGGCCGGCTCGCCTGGTTCCGCTGACTTCTCAGCAGATGGACCAGCTGAAGGAACTTCAGGTAGACCGGCAGCGGAAAGTATTTATTTCCATATGGGTACGTTCTAAGGACAAGCCAGTTTCTGATATGACTATCAATGCTTCTTTAAAGTATTTTGGGTATTCAGGAGAGGAGATTTGCTGCGGTCACGGCTTCAGGAGTATGGCCTGTATTCTGCTCAATTAGATGGGATATAAGCCGGACTTGATAGAAAAACAGCTGGCCCGTATTTCTGGCGAATCACAACCGGGCTTAGTATCTTGCTGAACGCCGTCAAATGATGCAGGGATGTGCCAACTTCCCGGACAACCTGAAGAGCTGAGCCGATACCAGGGCGGAGGTAAACTTTTCAGCTCTTGATTCTTTGGACCAGATGCGGATGATCCCAGCCGGCCTACGGAGCCATTAAAATTTTCCGTATCAACTGCACTTATAATGGGCTGCTGCACTGATTCCGACTACCAGAGCGACCTTCTTTAGTCTAACCGGCTTTCCGCAGGTCGTTGTCTGGTTTTATGATTATTTTTGCGGTCAGTTGAAATTTACCGTTTTTCTTGCTGGGCCTGCGGAAAATAGGATTAAACTCCATTGGATAGTTTCACTGCCTCTGCAGTTCCTCTATCTCTGCCCGGGTCAGACCGGTTAAATCTTCAATCTCTTCAACCGGCATTTTGTTGGCAGCAGCTTTCGCCACCTTTACCACGGTTTCTTTCCGGCCTTCTTACAGGCCTCCTTCATTGGCGTCTTTCAATCTGGTATTTTCGCGCAAAGTACGCGTATGCCAGCCGAGATATTTTTTGCGCACATCCGGGTCAGCGGCCACCTCGTCACAGCGACTGACAGACTGTTCTGCGCCGGGGTCGCTCTTGACAAAATCATTTATTCAGGGTTCCATCGCATATATCTCTGCCGGCAATCTGTTATTGAAATGCATCTCATACAGCAGCCTGCACCAGCAGTAAAAAGGATTAGATAATTCTTCCCTGACTGAATTGAGATAAGGCAGCTGTATGTTAAAAACCGATAATTGCCGTATGGCCACATTACGTGGTTCTTTATCGTAGACTAAATGGATAGACTGGAGTAATTCTTTATTTTCATTACGGCAGTTACTTGTATGCCCAAAAATGTTGATAGCCGGTATGAACGGCATTTCTTCCGCCATAACTTTTGCCGCAGTCCCTTCCTGCGCCGTATCTACTGTCTGCTTTACTAAATTAGCGATAGTATGTATAATGGGGGGTATTAGGAGGAGGAACCTATGCCCCGAAAAGCCGAAGCCCCTGTTTGTTCAGGCCAGGATATGTTAATTCTTAAGCGGTGGGCTGCCAGTAAAACCGTAGAAGTTCGTCTGTCCGAACGGGCTGACTATGTTTTAAAAAGCATTGAAGGGCTTCAGGACTCAGAAATCGCCTCTTTGTTCCGGACACGGCCGAATACTGTCGCCAAATGGAGAAAACGGTTTATTTCTCTCGGGACTGACGGACTTTATGATGACCGTCGGCCTGGCAGGCCTCCTAAATATCCTGTTGATGAGACTCTAAAGTCCATACTGGAACTCCTGGGACAAACTCCCCCGAAAGGCCAGGCCGCCTGGGACGGGAACGCTGTCGCCAAAGAACTTGGAATCAACAAAAATAAAGTCTGGCAGATTCTGAGACAAGAGGGGATTCATCTCCAAAGACAAAGGACTTGGTGTGTCAGTACCGATCCAATGTTTGCCGTCAAGGCCGCGGATATTGTCGGTTTGTACTTAGATCCGCCTGAAAAGGCTCTGGTTCTGTCTGTTGACGAAAAGCCGAGTATTCAGGCTGCAGAGAGACCGTCAGGATATGTGATGACAAAAAATCATCAGATAGTCAGAGGGATTAAAAGCGCCTGTAAACGCCATGGCGCTGTTAATTTATTCGCTGCTCTCGAAATTGCTGCAGGGGCCTTAAAGACTAAGGCAGCTGAGAAAAAGCAGCGGGTTGATTTTCTGGAATTTATGGATCAAACAGTAACAGGGAGCCCTGAGGATGCGGAAGTACATGTGATATTAGACAATTACTGCACTCACAAAAAATGTGATGAATGGTTAGACAGACATGAAAATGTATTTTTTCATTTTACTCAGACGCCAGCCAGCTGGCTTAATATGGTTGAAATTTGGTTTGGCATATTCTCCCGTAAGGCCTTGAAAAGCGCCAGTTTTAAGAGTACCTCAGATTTGACGCAAGCGATATCAGAGTTTGTCGAAGCATACAACGAAAATTCAGAACCATTTGTTTGGAAGAAACGAGATGTTCGTGGTTCTCAGCTCAGAAATACTATCGCTAATTTAAGCAATTAACTACTACGTCCAAATGGGAGGCTGAAAATACGTTTCGTTGGAGAATTGAAGAATTGAAATACAGCTGAAATTCCTGAAAATTAATCCTGTTAGTGTCGCTCCGAGCAGACACATCAACAATACAACCCTGATTTTCCTGCGGCTTCAGCCGGGTCTCCGGCCTGAGTTTGGTAACGTTTCCGAATTTCTCGCCGCATTCGGCTAACACAGCGCTGATAAAGCTGCCCACCGCAAGTCGTCCGGCGGTTGTTACATCTTTATAGATCTTTTCAACAATAGGATCCGCCGGCGTCGACATCACGTCTGTTTTTAATTTCACATCCGATTCCTCAGAGAAATTCTCAGCCGCCATTCCGACCTTTCCTCCTAATTTAGAAGACCAGTACATTAATTATAGCATGATGCCCGACGTGTTTAAACTATTTTTTGCTTGTATGATATTCATAAATAATCACCCCCCAGCAGTGACTGCCTCGCGTAAAGTTCCTTTTTTAAAAAAGTGCATTTATAATTATTTGATATCGTCATCATTTTTGAACTCGGCTTCTGGAAAAAAGCGGTTAATTGTGAGGTCATCAGCAATATAGGCGCAGACTTAAAAAGGCGCATCAGTCAAATAATTGCAAAAATTATTTACTGCTAAGTCTATTCTTCTGTCATCATTATTTATCTTACAGCTAAAATCGGATTTCATAAAAATCTGACCTTTAAATTTTTGTCTCTAATTTCAAAGGATGGCTGAACCTCAAATATAAATAATCACCGCAGTAAAATCAATGTAAATTAAGACTTTAGATTTAAATTGTTGAATTTATTTGTTTTCTTTATTCGTATAGAGCTTTACAAAGCTTATTCATAATTCAGATTAATTCTTTTATTAATGAATATTAACTATTAATTTAAAATAAATATATGTTATATTAAAACTACTTTATCATCTATGAGGCGTCCTATTCCCGGCACTAAACCCGCTTCTTCGCCTTAAGCCAACCTTTAACCCTTCAAGTCAGGGGCTGACCGGGTTGACGGCAGGATAGAACAAAGAATCCGCCGGCCAAACCCGGTAATCCGGCGAGGAATTGATTTTTATGCGGAGACCGGAGAACGTCTGGGCTATTACGTCCGGTGTAAAGAACGGACCAAGAAGTTTGAGTTTACCTGGGACTTTGTTCCGGCCAAAAGGATTCTTCACGGCTATCAGCCTTTTGAGGCCAGTCCAACTTAAGGGGGCGTTCTTCGTGACCACGAAAATTACGGCTTACACCATGGGAGATTACACGGAGGCGGAACTGGGCAGGGCTCTGATGAAATCTAAATCGCCGGCCTTCGTTATACCGCCGAAGCTGAAAGAATTTCAGATGTCCCGAATGGTGAAAAAGCAAAGATAATGACCAACCCGGAAAGCTTCATAATAAGATTTTCCGGTCTTCATTTTTTTAGTCTCAGGGGACACTTAATTTATCCCGGGCCCAATAAAACTCAATTCTTCCGGCTGACCCAGGGACAAAGTTTTCTTTCGGCCATATTGGCCAGAACATAAAAGGCTCCGCCCAGAAGACCCATGGCCAGGATGCCTGAAAACATTCTGTTCAGATCCAGATTGCCCCAGGCCTCGACAATAAAAAAGCCCAAACCCCGTTCAGTGGCAAATGATTCGGCCATAAAAAGCACCGAAACAGCCGTACCCGAAGCCAATCTTAAAGCCGTAGCCGCAGACGGCAGACTGGCCGGCCAAAAAACGTGCCTGACCAGGGCCAGTCCTTTTCTTAACTTCCTCCGCCGGCCCGGCCACAGGCCGTTAAATGTCTCAACATAGCCTGGCTCCAGATTAATTATACTGTCCCTGGTCACGACCAGAACCTGATAACCGACCGTGACGGCCACCAGAACTACTTTCGGAGCTTCCCCCAGACCCAGCATGACCAGCAAGACCGGCAAAAACAAAATCTTCGGCACCGGATAAGTCATAAACAGTAAAGGCGATAAATATAAGTCCAATTTTTTAAAGCTGCCCATGAGCCAGCCTAAAGGGGTGGCCAGAAGAAGACCTACAGCCACTCCGGCAGCGGCCCGGCGGGCGCTGGTCAGAAAATGCCCGTAAAAATAGGGCTGACTCAGGCACAAGATAAAATCCCGGCCTACCGACAATGGAGACGGCAGAATTTGGCCACCTAAGAGCACGGACATCAGATGCCAGAGCCCCAAGGCGGAAAGAACAGAAATTATGCCCCTAAACCCGGCCACTTTTTTCCCAGGTCTCCGTTTTTTGGCCTCCGGTCACGGCTAAGGCCAGCCGGACCTTTCGGACTAAATCCAAAAACAGGCGATCAGTCAGAAAGGCCGGGGTTTTAGGGCCCGGATTTCTAAAGACTGCCGTCACTTCCGTGGGGCAGCCGCCCAAGACGGCTATGGTCTGACCTAAAAACACGGCCTCTTCAATACTGTGGGTTGCCAAAATCATGGTCAATCCCAGCCCGGACCACAGAGAGGCCAGATGTAGGCCCAAACTCTCTCTGGTCAGAGCATCCAGAGCCGAAAAGGGTTCGTCCAATAAAAGGACAGAAGGATTAACGATCAATGCCCGCCCCAGAGCCACCCTTTGCTTCTGGCCCCCGGAAAGTTCATGGGGGTAGCGGCCATCTAAGCCCTCTAAGCCCATATCGGCCTGAATTGTTTTGACTTTTGTATTCCTGGCTTTTTTGTCCCGGCCGGCCAGCACCAAAGGCAGTTCCAGATTTTCCCATACCGTTTTCCAGGGATAAAGTCCCAGATCCTGGGAGACGAAAGAAGGGACTAAATCAGAAGGCTCTAACTTAACTTCACCCCGGTCATAAGGGCACAGGCCGGCTAAAATCTTTAGAATTGTCGTCTTGCCGCAACCGGAGGCCCCAACCAGAGCCAAAGACTCTCCTGGTTTTAGGTTTAAGTCCAGATCTTTTAAAATCAGACCTCGGCCAAAACTTTTAGCCAGGCCCGACACCTTTACTGAGGCTCCGGACATGATCATCTTTAAGGCAGGTCGGGCAGCTGATAAATGGTTTCTTCAAATGCCGAAGCCTCCCTTAAATTACCGGATTCTCCTCTGGCTTTTAAAACCCCGCCTCTTCTGAGCCAGGCCACATAAGAATCAAACAAAGCCCTGTCCGGCAGGCGGCCAGGCACATGGACCGGATTATACAAAGGCGGCGTCCAGTCAGCTAAACTGGCCGGAATCAAACCCAGTTCAGCCATAAGGTTCCGGGTATAAACCGGGTTTAAGTTGGCGTAAGCAACCGCCTCGGAAATAGCCTTCCGGAATTCGGTCACCACCGGCTGGGTAATTAAATCATCTCTTAAAGCCACCGCCGCCAGAGGCATATCCAGTGCCCTATCGTCTAAAACCACGGTGCCTCCGTTTTTCTCGGCCATACTCAGTAAAGGTTCCGGAAATAAGGCCGCCTCTATCCGGCCGGCCCTGAGCATCTGCTGGCGGATGGGAATCTTGCGGATATCGCGTCTTTGAAAAAAATCCAAAGGCAGATTTTCTTTTAGTAAAAAGATATCTGTTAAATAGTCCACAATAGTCTGACCGGCAATGCCCAATGTTTGATTTTTTAAGTCACCTATAGTTTTAGCCTGGGAACCGGGTTTGGTGACCAGCCCAAAGACCCGGCTGTCCGGTTCGGTATGGGAAGTAGTGGCCACGACAGTATAGGGATAACCCTGGGCTCTTTGAAGCATAGCTGAACTTATTTCGCAGAAATGGCCTTCCAATTGGCCGGCTATGACGGCAGCGTCTTTTTCCAGCCTGCTCTGGAAATTAATAAGCTCTACTTCCCAGTTTCTTTGGGCAAAATAATTCTGCCTGACCGCTAGGTGCAATAAAATTGTATCGGCTACGGGCAGAACACCAAGGCGGATTTTTTGCGGCGGTGATATTTTGGTGACCGGCCGGGACGGGGGGAATACAGGCGGCCAGGCCAGTGCTCTCGGGGAAAAAAGGCCCAAAAGCAAAACAAATGCTGACATGAAAGCAGCTGTCAAAAATAGCGGTTTACGGCCGGGCAGTCCCTTTGACCAGGGTATTTTGCTCATTACATCCTTATCCCCGGGGTCCATTTAAGTCTCCTTTGGCCATGGGCTCATGATACAATTTATACGAACCTGCCTGAACTGTTTCCAATTAACTGCGATTATATTACAGCATTTTGATTTCTTCAATTACAGATGTGAGGGCAGAGGCGTCCTTCAGGCGGGAACTGCTCCGGCAGACGGTTACATTATCTGGACCCGGAAACATATTTTTCAGGTCACTTAAGCCTGGTCAGTAAGCCGTAAAAAAAACCGTCCGCCCGGTTTAAGTGAGGCCAGAGCCTTAAAGCGCCCGCCTCGGACTGAAGGGGTCTCAGTACGTCAGGGATTTCGTCCAGGGTCCAGGCTCTGAAATTGGGGCTTCCGGCTAAAAATCTTCCCATAACGTCCGGCCCTTCTTCCCTTGTCAGGGTACAGACGGAGTAAATTAAGCTCCCGCCTGGGGTCACGGCCAGAGAGGCCGCTTTCAATATCTCCAGCTGTTTTTCCGCTAAACGGGGAATATCTTCAGGACTTTTCAGCCACTTAAGATCGGGCCTCCGCCTGATAACCCCCAGACCCGAACAGGGCGCATCCACTAAAACCAAATCCCATTCGTCATTAAGACCGGCCGACTGGATCTCGGCGTGCTTAACTTTAAGTTTGCCGGCCGACAGGCCTAACCTTCTGACTTCCTTGAGCATCTGATTTAAGCGGTCCCAGTTGGGATCCACAGCCAAAAAATGGGCCTCGGGTCTGACCGTAGCCAGGCTCAGGCTTTTACCGCCCTGACCGGCGCAGGCATCTAAAATACGGCGGGTTTTCGGCGGAGCCAGCAGTCCTAATATCTGGGAAGCCTCGTCCTGGATCGTAAAATAGCCTTCCTGAAAGCCGGGCCAGGACTCAGGCTTACCGGGCCAGGACTGCGGAATGAGACCCCAGGGGGAAAACGGGGTCGGACTGACCGGAAAAGGCAGTTTTTCGGCCAGTTCTTCCCGGGTTGCTAAACGGGGGTTGACCCTTAAAGTCGGCGGGGTGGGCTGGTTATTGGCCACTAAAAGCGCTCTGGCCTGAGACGGACCCAAAGTATCGACTAATCTGTCCACGAGCCACTTAGGGTGACTGTAAAAGACGGACAGGCGCTCGGCCGGATCCGTCCGTCGGCCGTCCAGTTCTTCCGGCCAGCCCCAGACAGTATCCCGGTCCCGTAAAAAATCCCTTAAAATCGCGTTGACCATGCCCTGCCGGCCGGGAATCTTAGCGCGGGCCAGTTCCACAGTCTGACTGACCACAGCGTAGTCTTTCAAGCGGTCAAAAAACCAGATCTGGGCCAGACCCAGACGGAGAATAGTCAGGGCCAGACGGTCTGTCCTGCTCTTTTTCAGTTTAGTTCTGATCAGAAAATCCAAACGGCTCTGGTGCCTTAAGCAGGTATAAACCAAGGCTGCAGCCAAAGCCTGATTATCCTCCGACAGCAGCCCGGCTCTTTTTTCCAGAGAGGTTTCCAGTCTGCCCCCTTTAGCAACGGCCACCAGAACTTCCAAGGCAACCTGACGGGGATCATCGGTTAATTCAGCGTTTTTATCCAATACTTTCACGGACTTAGTCTTCAACTGGCCAAAAGGCCAAAACCAGGGAAGTAAAAAAAAACTTAAAAATCTTCCTTAAAAACCCGATTTCCTTAAAAAAAGATTTAACTTTTTTCCTAAAATGTCGATACGTATGTCAAAGCCCAATTGTCCCAAGGTTCCGGCCTGGGACAAAATCAGCCGGTCAGGCTGGGATAAACGGGCGGCAATGATGTCATCATTAGGTTCATCTTGCGCTAAATACCAGAATCGATCGCAGTGGGCCTAGGTTTTAACCATAAGGTTCTGGCGTAATTCCCGCGCAATCAACGTCCATTCTTTTTCGGAGGGAAACGTATGGCGCAAATCCAAGCTCTCGACAAGATCGGCCTCAGTATTGACCAGGTCTCACAGATGACCGGGGTCAAAAAGACCACCCTCCGGTATTGGGAAAAAGAGTTTTCCGACTACCTCAAACCGGAGCGAACCGACACCAGACGGCGCCAATACTCTCTGGAAGAGGTGGAAAAGGTCGCGGTTCTGCGGCAACTGATCGAAGAAGAGAAGTATAAGTCCGCCGGTGTGCGGCTTAAACTAGGAATCGGGGCGACCGGTCCCAAACCACTAGACTCCTCTTTCCCAGTCACCGCTGCCGGTGAGGAAAAAGTCAACCCGCCCGATGGGTAGGAACTCTGAAAACGCCACGGATGGCGTATAAATGACGCCACGGATGGCAAAAATGAAAAAAAGAGGGGCGGCTACCAATTCCGTTCCTCTTTTTTATAGAACCGGTTTCCCTTAAGTCCAAAATACCGGCCAGACCGCCAGTAACCTCTTTACTTGCCCAATAATTAATCCGCCCGAATTTTAATTTCAATATAAGGTCTCCCCCGTAGGGAGCCAAAACCAAACGCTATGAACATATAAAGTATTACCGGAAATATTAATATATTATAACGTAAATTAAGTTAACTTCACATGATTAATAAAACATAAAACCGCTTAATTATGATCATGAGCAAAGTATAATACCTAAATTATGGTCTGTCAAGAAAAAAAATTCCAGACCTCTCATTCTCCGCTTTTGAGGCTGTTAGCGGGCTTATTTTAATCATTTTTGTCTGTTTAAAATTTTTTCAGGGGGTTTTCCGTAAAATCGCTTTACTTAGCCTTAACCCGGCAGACGCTTATCCCGGAACAATTTCTCAGTTCAGAAAAACAGTACCCGGCCGCGGCTTGGTTTTATCAGGCCTCAGAGCCGACTGTCCCAGTGTACAGTTCAGGCCTGTAACAATCAGCCGGCCGGACCGGGCGGCGCATAAAACGGCACAATATTGAGAGTCCAGCTCATAAGTCCATTCAGATAAGTCCTGCTGATATCCCGCCCGGATTTTGCCCCTTGAATCAATCGCGGACAACAGACCCGATGATCCGGCTCCGTCACCGTTCAGCCGTCCATATCTCATCAAGGCGCAGTGAATATTTATTAGAAATCGTGCCGTTACGGCCCCGGACAAAAAAGTTTTCCGGTATTCATGAAGCAAGTTAACTGCTGAGTGCCCAGCAAATCCCGAGTCAAATTCTGACGCGGTCCCGTGGACCCAGATCCGGCTCACCAGCCGCCGGCAGCGTCCCATTGTTTCTGGAGGACAAGGCAAAAAAACGGAAATATTTAAATCGATCGTTTCGGAACGTCCGTCCCTGACGAAATTCAGACCCGGTTTCGGTTCCGTCAGTGTTTAAATGAGGGGCAATAATATTTACTGCAGTTTAATTTTCCGTTTCTGCGGGGCTGGGCAGCGGGCTTGACTGTAAAACCGTTTTATCGCGGCTGTCTGACCGAACGCCTGTCCGCTGAACCCTCAAGGAGGCCGGACCTGCAGAGAAAGCCGCGTTACACTGGCAGCTGAGGCTTAACGCTGACAGTCCGGAACCGTCAGACAGGGTATCCGAACAGGCCGCGAACTGACGTCCGGCCTCAGTAACCAAGGAGCTGGCTGATGCAGTCCGCGTTAATTTCGCGGAGCGCCAGTGAAAATCAGCCTCAGCTGAATTTTATCCCCTGTGTGACCTGAGGCGGACATGAGACGATGTCTTCCTCACGGCTCTAAGCAGCAGCCAGCAGGAGGTCAGCTGGCGGATTAACCCGTCTCACTCTTATATCAATAAAAATGACCAGTAATCAACAGAATATTTATTGGGCTTTCCAGAGCGGGGCATTCGCGAAGCCCGTCCAATCCACAGAAATAAAACGCATCCTCTGTTTTAGGACTGCACTGGGCTCAGTCAGGCGCTTCAAGGCGGTTTCCACGTCCAGGAGACCATCCAAGCTCCCCGAAATTTTTCCGCCCTAAAGGATAAGCGAACAGTTTTGATTGGACTGGCGGACCGCAGGTTAAGGGCTGAAAGATCTTCGTCTGAGTAAACGGGGGCTTCGGCTCTCAGGGGTGTGGGCTTCAACTCCAATAACGGCCCCATAAAAAAATAATCGCGGTTAATTTACCAGGCAGCCGTAAGGCAGAAAAGGCGATGGTTAAACGGTTTCACGCGTTTCATAAATTAAGGAACTATTTTCGCGGTTCGTTCTCTTTAAATTTTTGGCGTTCGATATCGTTCAATATAACCAGCTCCACTTTCTGCTTAAATACACCGCTATGCGATACACCTTCATAAAGCGAATAAAGCATTTTATCCCGTCTGTCTGTGTTTCCGTGGCTGACAATTTTATCAATAACGCTGTCTAACCTTTCAGGATTAAATGAAAAATATATGCCTATGGTTTCCGCGTCTTTTCCTTCGTTTTCTCTCATGAATAACAGTTTATTCATGATAAGGCAGTCAATGTTCGGAACAATAACACCATTGTTATTTTCTCTGGCGTCCCACAATTCACGCAATCCATGGAGATTGAAATAGCCTCCAACAACGCTTTCCGTAGGGAATTCCTGATCGGCTAAAACAATGTCAATTTCGCCCGTTTTCGGATGAAAAAAAGTGCCTAGCCGTTTTTCAAAACCGACCGATTCTAAAATATCACGGCATTCGTTTGCGGTATCCACATCCGGACACAACAAATCAAAATCCTGTGTCCGTAAAATGTTTTTTTGCTTCATACTTAAAACGTTATAATGGAAGTTCAAAGCGTTTCGCCCTATCAAAACGCTCCTGTCCTTCCCTTTGTTTAATTTACGCAATACATCAAGCATTACTCAGCCTTTTTTCTTCGTATGCCTATTACGCCGTTCCGAATATGCGCCACTTCAAAATCAACTCCGTTATTTATGCGGGAGAATTGATTGAACTCGTCTTCGTCAAGTAAAACATACGTCAACGACTCGGCAGAAAAAGAAAACGCCTTTTCCTGCGTCCGGTATCCATTATTCTGGATATCGTTTAATGTAAGTTCGCAAACGCCGATGGAAAGCAAAGCCCTTTTCATTGCGTCTATCCGTGTTTTATTGCCAGCCTGAACCATCGCCGCCCGTATAATCGGGGAACGGATGCCGGCATTGTCAATCAAACTCCGTGTTATATTCATTTGTTCAAAATCTCTCTTTTGGGCTGCGGCTTTCTCAAAAAAGGGCATCGGCTTCATCAGGCTCAAATTCCGCTGCAAAATATAAAATTAAATTGGCCTCAGCATAAAACCTGAGTTAATTCCTCCGGCTAATAATAGCCCCTGACCTCATAGATGTCAAGAAAAGCGCCGGCTCTCTTTCAAGCTCAGACACTGACCGCAAAAGCTGTGAACCGGAAGGTCTGCTCCTGTTCCAACCGCCGCCATTCCGCCGCCTCCATGGAAAGAAGATCATTGCGTTACTCCCAGGTCCCCGGCGGAAAACAACCGGCTACGGCCCCACCCCAGGCCGGACTTCCAGACGGTCCAGACGGACAATCCTTTCCCAGGCTGCCGGTCCCAGGATCAGGCCCCGAGCCCGCCGGGGAACAGCTGTTATGAGATCGTATCCGGCCGCCCTGAAGGCCAGGCAACAGATGATGACGGATTTCCCGGACTGCCAAAAGAGCCGTCACCGGAATTTCCGCCGGGGCATCCAATGGCCTGATGAGCCGCAAAAAGTCCTCAGCGGCCGCCGGCAGTCTGCCGGTTGCCGGGTCCGGCGCAAAACTCTTTCCTTAAGTCCGGCAGTCGTTCCGGCATGTCAGCTTCGGTCATCGAACCCGCCCCGGCCGGCCTGACTGGCAGGTATTATTTTTAGTTGTGCCGCAGCATTATTTTTAGCTGCCCTTCAATAAATTTAGCACAACCCTTTACCGGCGGACAACATATTAAGACAATTAAATATCAAATAGTCATAAATTTGTATTACTTTCAAGGGCGGCCGCCACAAAAATTACGGATGGCCGTTCTTTGCCGCCATCCAGGCCGGCTAATGAAAGAGGCGCAGTCTCACAGCAGGCTTGCTGAGGCCGCCGCAAGGAAATTCTCTTTCCTTTTTTCCGGATGCTTGCGGTTCGCTGCTGTCTCTCGTTATAATAGGCCGTAGACTGCCAGTGGACAGGAAGTAAAGTCCGGAGTTTAGCGTCCGGCGCTGAAGTGTATCAGCGAACCCGACTGACGATTTGCGGCTTGCTCTGAGGTTACCGGCCGGGAACCAAATACATTTTGGTTCCGGACCAGAGATACGGTCCGGTCTGACATAATGACAGGCAGCGGGCCTGAATTATCCCCATGACTGGCGGCAGTCCGGACTTGCGGGTTCATTTAACGGGCCAAATGCGCCCGGGACGGACATCGTACCCATAAATATGCCGTCTGATTAAGAAAGAGGATGGATTCACGGCTGCTTCGCTTATAACATAATTAATGACGGCCGGGATGTCCCCTTTTCGCCTCGGCCATGAAAGATCTTGATTTTATTACGTATTTTTGGTTCGCCAAGTGGACTTTGACAAGAATTTAAACTAAACTTCAGGAGGCGGCGCTGCCCCCGGCCTTTCGGCTGCGGCTCCTGCGCCGAAAATCGGATGAAAAAACTTCTCCTCAGCCTTGCTTTTTTACTTCTGGCTTTGCCTTTAGCCGTAACCTCGGTCCGGGCTGCAGACAGCCCTCAGTCTTTTCCGCCGCCGCCGCCCAATCAGACGCCCGGAGGTTTCTCCGGTCCGGGACCTGAAGAGACCACGGTCGAAAAAGCCCGTCAGAAGCCCGATGATTCCTATGTCATTTTAAGAGGCCATATAGTCCGCCATTTAGGCAGCGACAAATACCTCTTCCGGGACTCGTCAGGAGAAATTAATCTTGATGTGGACCGGGACAAATGGATGGGGCAGACCGTGACCCCGGAAGATACAGTAGTCATTCACGGTGAAGTCGACCGGGACTGGAACAGCCTGGAAATTGATGTCGACAGTCTGGCTGCGGTTAAATAGCCAAAGGCTAACCTTTCGCAGAGGCCTCCGGCCCGGTTAAAAGGACCAGTCCGGAAGCGGCTAATCCTTCCCCCCGTCCGGTAAAGCCCATTTTTTCGGTCGTGGTAGCCTTAAGGCTGATTACCTCTGGATTAACGCCCAAAGCCAGGGCCAGAGCGGCAATCATAGCTTTTTTGTAAGGCCCTATCCGGGGACTTTCCCCGATTAAAGTCAGGTCGCAGTTGACTAAAACGTACCCGGCTCTGGTCACCAGATCCATTGTCTCAGAAAGAAGGGCCGCTCCGCTTAATCCGGCCCACTCAGGTTCACCGGGCGGAAAATGCTCCCCGATATCGCCTAACCCGGCGGCCCCCAAAAGGCTGTCGGCTAAAGCATGGGCTAAGACATCGGCGTCGGAATGGCCTAAAAGCCCTGGCTGATCTTTAATTAAAATTCCCCCCAGCCACAAAGGCCTGGACGGCTCAAAGGCGTGAAAATCAAAGCCCTGCCCGACCCGGAATCCGGCCCGGGCCGATAAAAAAGCTTCGGCCATCAGAAGATCCTCCGGATAAGTAATTTTGATATTTTCAGCCGAGCCTGGGGAAATCCGGACCTGATAGCCCAGTTCTTCAGCCAGAACAGATTCATCGGTGGCTTCAGCCGGCTTTTCGGCGCCCAATTCCAAAGCTTTCTGTAAAATTTCCCGTTTAAATCCCTGGGGCGTCTGGGCCCCGTAAAGTCCGGTCCGATCGACGGTCTTTAAGATCCGTCCGCCATTGTCTGCGGCCTTTAAAGTATCACGGACAGGCACTGCTAAAACGGCGGCCCCGAATGTTTCAGTCAGAGAAATGATTTCGGAAATATGGGCCCGGGTGACTAAAGGCCTGACCCCGTCGTGGACCAGAATTAACCGGCTGTCGGCTCTGGCGGCCTTTAAACCGTTTAAGACTGACTGGGTCCGGAACTCGCCGCCCTCGGCGATCAGTACCCGGCTGTCTAAAGCCAGTTTTCCAGCATACAAGCTTCTTTGGCCCTGCGGGACAACCAAAATTACCTCGTCTACATCCGGGTGAGAGAGGAAGGGCGATAAACTCCGGGCCAAAACCGGCCGGCCGGCCAGTAAAGCCAGCTGCTTAGGCTCTTCCCCGCCGTACCTTAATCCCCGGCCTCCGGCCACAATGACGGCCGAGACAATCGTCTCCATAGAAATTATCCTGAATAGCCGGCCAAAAAGCCCCAAAAGCCAAACCTAATAAAAACGCCTGAAAATAAGCCCGGAGGACTGGAGGCCCACCGGGCTTTTGGGGATTGGCCAGCCTTCCGGGAGGCCGACCAAAATTAAAGGATCAACAGGCAGCCGGTAAGCCGGGTTCTGTGAATCCAGGGCCGCCCGGGGCCATAGATTCGGCGATCATTCATCTACCCGGGCCATTACTGACCCGGTCCAGCAACCAACCCGGAGACAAAGGCGGGCACCTGTGCGTCTCCCTATTCGGTTTTGCTCCCGGTGGGGCTTGCCTGGCCCGGCTGGTCGCCCAGCCGGCCGGTGAGCTCTTACCTCACCGTTTCACCCTTACCGAAGATTAGTAATCTCCGGCGGTCTGCTTTCTGTTGCGCTTGCCCGAAGTTACCCTCGCTGGGCATTACCCAGCACCGCGCCCGGCGGAGCCCGGACTTTCCTCCGAAGACCGGTGTGTCTCCGGCGATCGCCTGGCCGTCCTGTCTGTCCCCTCCCCAGAAACTGCCGAATACTTCGGCAGTTTCACTGCCATCTTCCCCGGACTAAAACCTGGGGATTTTCATTGAGCCGAAAACTTTACCGCACCCGGTCCCATCAATGGATTTATGCTCCATAAGCCGGATGACGTCCAATCCTCAGAGGCAGTCCCGGCGATCTGCCGGACGCCGGAACATTTAACGCCCCGGCCGGTTCGGCCTTTTATTAGCAGCCGCCTCACAGGCCCTGGAATTCAGAGGCGGAGTCTTCGAAATGCGGCTTATCAGGCCTTACGGCCGGAGTTTTACAGGGAGTTGGACACAGCGCCCTCCTGAGCGGCCCTGGAAGCCAGCTGATCAGCCTCCTGATTAGAGTCCCTGTAGACATGACTTATCCGGAACTTTTCCAATGAAGCCAGTTGTCTTTTAGCTTCACTGTAATACGGCAGAAGCCCCGGGCTGTTGACCCGGTAAGCCCCTGTTATCTGCCGCACCGTCAGTTCCGAATCCATAAAAATTTCCAGCTGGGTCAGACCGTAACTTCTAGCCAGAGCCAGACCCAGCAAAAGAGCCGAGTACTCGGCCACATTATTGGTCCTGCGGCCTAAATATAAAGAGGACTGAGCCAGGATCACGCCTGGGGGCGTATAAAGAACCGCCCCGGCACCGGCCGGTCCGGGATTGCCTTTAGAGGCCCCGTCAGCCCTGAGAGCATAAAAGCCGGGAACAATTTCCGTCTCTTGTTTCAAATCGGCTATCTTCGAAAGCTTTTCAAAATATTCCCGGCTCACGGACGCTCCGACTTTTGGCTTAAGCCCGAACCCAGACCCCGGCCTTCCATTAAGGAAGAAAACTTCGTTCTGGGCGGCGGCGTCTTATGATGGCCGTGTCTGACCATCTGCTGCCACAGGGGCACAACTTTCTGGGAGCCCAAAAGCATTTCCCTGATAAAGGTATGGAGACTTTCTGGACTTAGATGCAGGGTTTCCAGGCAGTAGCCCAAATCCAAAGTCCCATCCTCGGTTTTTACGTCAAACCCTATTTTCCGGACCAGAATATCGGCCATGGCCACTATGGTAGCCATAATTTTCGATCTCTCCGGGGCTCTCTGAGGCCGGTGGTGAAATAAAATGGACTCCCGGTAGATTAAAGGAAGTTTCCATAAACAGGCCAGCTCATAGCCCACCAGTTCATGATTGAGCTTTAAAGTATTTTCGGCCTCCAATCCGGACTGTCCGGCGACGATTAACTCCAGCAGATGCTGGAACTGGACCGGAAACTTGGAAACCAAAGTAATTGTGCCCAGGTCATGAAGCAGACCGGCAATCATGGCCTCGCCGGGCTCAATTAAGTCAAAGTGCCGGCCCATTTCCCGGCTGAGCCAGGAGACGGCCAGAGAGTGGATCCACAAACTTTCGCCGTCAAAACCCATGGGCACGGAGCTTAAATCAAAAGTCTCGGAAAGTCCCAGACCCAAGGCCAAGAGACCCAGTTCCTGATAACCTATGACAGTAATGGCCCTGTCCACAGTCAAAACCGGGGTCCGGACAGAGTAAAAAGCCGAATTGGCCAGGGATATGACTTTGGCCGTTAAAGCCGGATCGAGTTCTACCACGGCCTGAAGCTGTTTATTGGTGGTACCGGCATCGGATATTAAATTAATCAAATTGAGAGATATCTGGGGCAGGCTGACCAGAAGGCTCAGGTCCCGAAGCCGGTGGGCCACCTGAGGATCCAGACGGGGCTCCATCTCTTTAGATTTATCAACCGGAGCGGTCAGGGGCATAGAATTTCCCCAATCCATGGGCCCTGAACAGGCAGGACTTAAATAAATATGGATACGGGCCTTAAAAAGGCCTTAATCCTACTTTACACCTTTTTTCAGGATTTTAAACTCTCAAATGCTCTTAGGAACTCATAGAATCCAAAAATTCTTTGTTCGACTTCGAGCCTCTCATCTTGTCCAGCAGAAATTCCATGCTGTCGACCGGGTTTAACGGGGAAAGTAGCTTTCGGAGGATCCAGATGCGGTTTAATTCTTTTTCCGTGAGCAGCAGGTCTTCTTTGCGGGTGCCGCTGCGGTTGATGTCCATGGCCGGGAAAACCCTCTTGTCGCTTAACTTGCGATCCAGGTGGATTTCCATGTTGCCGGTACCCTTAAATTCCTCGAAAATGACCTCGTCCATCCGGCTGCCGGTGTCAATCAGGGCCGTAGCTATGATGGTCAGAGATCCGCCCTCTTCCACGTTCCTGGCCGCGCCGAAAAATCTCTTGGGCCGATGGAGGGCATTGGAGTCCACGCCGCCGGATAAAATCTTGCCCGAAGGCGGCACGACGGTATTGTAAGCCCGTGATAAACGGGTAATGGAATCCAGCAGGATAACCACATCCCTTTTGTGCTCCACGAGGCGCTTGGCTTTTTCAATCACCATATCGGCCACCTGGACGTGACGGGTGGCCGGCTCGTCAAAAGTGGAACTTATGACTTCCCCGGACACCGAGCGCTGCATGTCGGTCACTTCTTCCGGCCGCTCATCGATTAAGAGCATGATTAAAGCTACGTCCGGATGATTTCGGGTGATACTGTTGGCGATGTTTTGCAGAAGAATGGTTTTGCCGGTCCGGGGCGGGGAAACAATCAGACCTCTTTGGCCTTTGCCGATAGGCGTCATCATGTCCATGATCCGCATGGAAAAGTTTTTGGTATCCGTTTCCAGACGGATCCTCTCGTCAGGGTACAGAGGGGTAAGGTTATCAAAGAGGATCTTATCTCGGGAGACTTCCTCGGGGTCTTCAAAATTGCAGTGCTCCACCTTTAAAAGAGCGTAGTAACGCTCACTTTCTTTAGGCGGCCTGATCTGACCGGAAACCGTATCCCCGGTCCGGAGATTGAAACGGCGGATCTGGCTGGGGGAGACGTAGATGTCGTCCGGACCGGGCAGATAGTTCGATTCCGGGGCCCTTAAAAAGCCGAACCCGTCCGGCAGAGTCTCCAGGACGCCGCCGCCGAAAATCATGCCGTTGTGTTCGGTCTGGGCCTGTAGGAGAGAAAAAATCAGCTCCTGCTTCCTAAGGCCTGTCGCGTTTTCAATCTTGAACTCCTTAGCCATGGAGGTCAGATCGGAGATCTTCATCTGTTTGAGTTCGGATAAATCCATTTTTTCGGTCATACAAAAAATCCTGCCTGAGGTCAGCCTCCCGCTTTTTGCCTGAAACGGGATAAATAATGATAAAAAAGATTATTTCCCCAAACCGCCGTCCAGGGGAATCGGATAGTTAGCTCTGGTCTGACCGGAGACTGGCTGGCCAAAGGCTAAATGTTAGGTTGTGATTGACAGATTTATGATTTGAAACCAGGAGTATAGTGAAATAATTATGAAATACTGAAAAGATCAAAATCAAGCGCCGAAGGCCGACCAAAAGCCTTAACCAAAAGCGCCCCAACTTTCCAAAAGTACATAAGTTTACCCCGTTTTTTTCCAAAAATCAAGAGAAAACCGGGGAACCTGGCCCAAAACCCTGGTTTGAACTCAAAAAACCTGAAAATTTGGTTATCGGGGAAAAAACCGAAGAAACCGCCCGTTCCCAAGAACTGGAAAAATCAAGTTCTTAAAAACAAAACCGGTTAGCCGGTTATATAATCATTTAACCGGCATCTGTCAAGAGATTTTTTTAATTTTTATATCTGACCGGAAATTTAGCCCCAATCAGCCAAAATCCGGCCGGGGACAGGAATTTCTCGGCCGGGGGTCTTTATTCAGGCTTGAGGCCCCCGGACCAGAGATCATCCTAACTTACTTATTTATCGGAAACTTTTAGCTAAACTTTACTCCATTAAATGCAAAATCCCCAAAAGTTCCAAAAATTCTTAGTGCTGTTCCGGCTCGACTTCCATCCGGCCGTTACCGCCAAGAGGTTTCTGGTGGCCGTAGGGCGCCTGAGTCTGGGGTTCGGATTCCCCGTGGCCGTCGCCGGCCGGGGTAGCCGGCCGGGGTTTGGTCAGGATCTGAAGCTGTGATTTGACCTGCTCAATCTGCTCAACTGCCCCTGGCCGGTTCCGGGAAAACCAGAACCACCAGGGATTTCCGTCGGGCTCTAAATCAAGCTTTGAGGCGGCCTCCAAACTGGCCTGAAAAGCCGGCACGTCCCAGGTGGCCAGGACAGCGGCCGCCGCCAACTTTCTTTCCAGAAGCCTTCTGACCAGCCGGACCATGACCCCGGAGATCCAAAAACTTACAGCCGCCGCCAGCCAGATACAGGACAGTAATGCCGGGGGCAGCTGGGAGTCAGAAGGGAAAGGCCATAAATAGCCCAGACTGCCCAGAAATACCAGAGCCAAAGGGACCGTTAAGCTGGCTGTCAGGACCTTTAAAACCATAATCAGCCCGTCGGCTTTAACCAGACGGCCTAAAACCGTGACCACCAGGCGGTGCTTTAAAACCCCGGCCGACAGACTCAGGGCTTCCCGGGGGATGATAATTTCCTGTTTGATTATATAAGGCCAGGGCAGGCCGAACGTCCGGCCCAAATAAACATATACCCCGGTCAGCCGGAAATCGCCGGGCAGGGGCAGAGAATTTAATAACTGCCCCAGACCGTCCGGCAATTCCGCCCCAGCGGCGGGTCTGAACCTCCGGGGAAACAATTTTCTTTCCATATATTTATAAAACCACTGACCGAAGACCCGGGCCTGGACTCCCAAAAACAAAATAACGGCCCAGACAATCAGATCTATGCGGTGAAGAAGACTCAATAAAGCATAGCTCAAAAGCCAGACGGAGGCTGTAAAGAAAACCTCCTTTTTTAAGATTGAAAAAAACCTCGTCCCGGTCGTCCGCAAGTCTAAACCAAAAGCCGCCCTGACCTGAGAACGGGCCAGAACAATAGGCAGCCTCAGGACTTCCACCGTCAGGACCATGGCCAGAACCTGAAACAAAGTCTGAGCCCTTTGCAAAAAAGGTATATCTAAAACAGCCGTAGCCGCCAGGGCCAGGCCGACTAAAACCAGCAGGTGGGCCAGTATTCCCAGTCCGACCATCAGGAGGCTAAATATCTCCGGTCGCTCCTCTCCTTTGGAAATGGTGGCCAGATGACTGAACATCTCTTCCTCCTTAAGCCTAATTAAAGGCTTCGGATTTATTAATATCCCGGGGCCGGGCCCTTCTGGCCCGAACCCAGGCTGTAAGCTTGGATTTTATTGATTAAGGCCCGCCGGCTCAGACCTAAAGCAGCGGCGGCCCGGCTCTGGTTACCGGCCGAAATGGCCAGAGCTCTTTTGATCATAGTCGCTTCGGTTATCTTTAAGACTTCCCGGGCGGCCTGCTTTAAATCCGTCCAATCCTCGGGCAGGCGGACGGCCAGTCCGCCCGGGGCGGCCGGAGCCAGTTCCGGACCGAAAGGCAGATCCTCCGGTCCGATGACCTGACCGTCACTCATAACTGCGGCCTGCTCCAGGATGTTCCTTAAAGCCCGGACATTGCCGCTGTACGTCTGAGCCGCTAAAAGCTTTAAAGCCGCCGGGGACAGAGTTTTGGGGGAGAGACTGTTTTTTTTGACCGCTTCGGCCAGAAAATGAACGGCCAGAGCCGGGATGTCTTCCCGCCGGTCGCGCAAAGGCGGCATATGGAGGCGAATGACATTCAAGCGGTAAAAAAGATCTTCCCGAAACCGGCCTTCTCTGACTTCTTCAGGCAGATTGCGGTTCGTGGCCGCCAGAACTCTTAAATCGACCCGCCGGGGCGTATTTTCCCCGACCCGGCGGACTTCCTCTTCCTGGAGGACCCGTAAAAACTTGACCTGAGTCTCCAGCGGCAATTCGGTCACTTCATCTAAAAAAAGAGTTCCCCCGTCGGATTCGGAAATTAAGCCTTCTTTGGCCCGGTCAGCCCCGGTAAAGGCCCCTTTCGTATGGCCAAAAAATTCGCTTTCCATCAAATTGGCCGGGATAGCCCCGCAATTAACGGCCACAAACGGTTTATCCCTTCTGGGACCGTTACGGTGGATGGACTGGGCAGCCAGTTCTTTCCCCGTGCCGCTTTCGCCGGTAATTAAAACCGTGGCCTTGGATTCAGCGGCCTTGGAAATCAGGGAAAAGACAGTTTTCATCACCTGGCTCTGACCTAAAAAAACTGTGCTGTCCAGCCTTTCGCCCATTTCTTTTTTCAGCCGCCTGTTTTCGGCTAAAAGGCGCGTTCTTTCCAAAGCCTTCTCCAGAACCAGAACCATTTCGTCTTCATTAAAAGGCTTGGCAATGTAATCGTAGGCCCCGGCTTTCATGGCTAAGATAGCCGTCTCCAGGGTGGCAAAAGCCGTGACCACAATGACGACCAGTTCTGGAGCTGTCTGTTTAATTTTGGCCAAGAGGCCCAGACCGTCCAAACCCGGCATATGAAGATCAGTTAAAACCGCCTCAAACGACTCCCGGTCCATTAAAGCCAGGGCCTCTTCCCCTGAAGCGGCTGTTTTACAGACATAGCCTTTCTTGCCCAGCATGATGGACATAATTTTGCGGATGTGTTCTTCGTCATCAACAATGAGGATATGGGGAGGTAAGCTCATGGCTGGCTGGCCTTAAAGTAAATTGTAAATAACGCCCCCTGATCCGGGGCGGTCGTCAGTTCCAGGCGGCCTCGGTAGCTGTCCACTATCCGCTGACAGATAGCCAGACCAAGTCCCGTGCCCTGACCAGGAGCTTTGGTGGTAAAGAAGGGGTCAAAGACCCGTTTTTTTATTTCCGGACTCATGCCGGGTCCGTTGTCGGCAATTTTTAAGACAACTTCCCCTGATTCTTTTTTTAAGCCAAGGGTTAAAGCCGGCGGCGGCTGGGTCTGCTGGTCCATGGCCTGGGCCGCATTTAAAGCAATAATAATAACGACCTGAGTAAAATGATCCCGGTCCATGGTCACGCTGTATCTTTCATTTTCATCAAAATCAAAAATAACCTTAACCCTGGATAAGCCTCTCTGGGCTCCCAGCATACCCATAATTCTGGGCAGATGTTCGGCTAAGTTAAGTTCTTCCGACAGGCCCTGGGAAGGACGGGAATAATCTAAAAGTTCCCTTAAAATCTTCTGTATCCGCCCTGTCTGATTCAAAACGGCCGAGAGATATTCCTTTCTTTCCGTTTCGTCTTCCACCCCGTCGGATAAAATCTGAGCATAACCGGAGATAGCCGACAGAGGATTGCCGATTTCGTGGGCCACGCCGGCTGCCAGCAAGCCTATAGAAGCCAGCTTTTCCGAGTGCAGCAACTGCCGTTCCAGCTGTCTTCTTTCGGTAACATCGGAAATCATGAGCATCCACGATGAACTCTCCGGCTCCTGTCCGCCGACAGCAGGCGACCCTGCCGCCTGGGAGGTGGAGATTAAAACAATCCTTCTTTCCCCGGAAGCAGCTTTCAGTCCGGCCTCTATAATCCGGTCCACCGGCGGGGGGGTTAAAGGTTCCCAGCCGACCAGTTCCCGAGCGTCTTCCAAAAAAAGCCGGAACTGCTGACCCAGAAGCCGGGACGGGCTCCAGCCCCACTGGCCGGCTTTCCGGTTGGCGTAAATAACCCGGCCCTGACTGTCCAGAATTAAGATGGCGTCATTGGCGGTTTCTAAAAGACGCTCTAAATAATCGGAAGTGTCCCGGGCTCTTTTTTCCGAAGTGATGAGTTTTAAATTCGTTCGGGAGAGATCGTCAAAGAGCAGGACATTGGACAGAGCCGCGCTGGCCTGATCGGCCATAATACTGAGCATCCGCTCGTTTTCGGGCGTAAATTCCCGGCCCAGCGGCCTGGAGAGGACCAAAAGCCCCAGGGAACGGTTATGCACGACCAGAGAGACTACGGCCAGAGCCCTTGAATCATTAACTTCGGAACTCAGGGGATCTAAAGTCGAATCGGCCCTGGGGATGCTCCGGACTTTTAAGCCCTCTGTTTCCGAAGCCGTAATTTCGTCGGCAGTTTGCTGGTTTTGGGTGGTTTTAGGCCAGGGAACGGCATTTTCCCGGTAAAAGGCAAATTCTTCTTTGTCTGAGAAATAGGCGGCTCTTAAATATAAAATGTCCGTGCCCGAGTCTCTTAAAAGTAAACTCACCCGGTCCACTTCCACTTCATGGGCCACCACAGCCATCAGGGCCTGAGCCAAAGACTCGACCGTCAAAGCCGCTCTTAATGCGTCGCCTACCCGCCGGACCAGGGAGAGTTCTTCCAGTTTCTGGTCATAGCGCTCATAAATCTCGGTCAGTGTGCTTTTATAAATGTCCAGTTTGGCCTGAAGCTCGCCCGCTCGGTTTTTTTCTAAACCCATAATCGGGCCCCCCGGTGATAACAGCCGAAAGCTTAAAGCTTACGGATTTATAAGATATTATAACCCAATTACTCTGAAAATCAGGAAAATTTACATTTTTCTATAGTTTTAGCCGGTTTAAGAGAGGAACAGCCTTACCGGAAGATTGGAGGTTAAGCCAATTATGATCAGAAGTATTGATGGAGAACTATAGTTGCCTCCCGGTCCGGTCCCACTGAAATTAAAGCCGCAGGTACACCTAAAAGTTCCTCCAGAAGATCCAGATAAACCCGGGCCGCCCGGGGCAGGTCTTCTAATTTCTTTGCTCCCCGGATATCTTCGGCAAATCCGGGCACTGTCTTATAAACCGGCCGGCAGCGGGCCAGGATGTCTAAATCGGCCGGGACCCAATCTATTTCCCGGCCGTCTAAAAGGTACTTTGTGCCTATCTTTAGTTCATCAAGACCCCTTAAAACGTCCAGCTTCATGACTGCCACCCGGTCAATTCCGCACAGTTTTACGGCCGCCCTTACCGGAACCGTATCCAGCCAGCCGCACCTTCTGGGCCGACCGGTCGTGGTGCCGTATTCCAGGCCTGTGTCTCTTATTTTCTGGCCGATGTCGTCAGACAGCTCGGTTAAAAAAGGCCCTTCTCCGACCCGGCTTGTGTAGGCTTTAACCAGTCCCATAACATTTTGAAGATCTTTGGGAGCCAGTCCCGTGCCCACGGCGACGGCTCCGGCGGTGGGATTGGAGCTGGTCACATAAGGGTAAGTGCCGTGGTCCACATCCAGCTGAACCCCCTGAGCCCCTTCAAACAGGATATTTCGGTTTCGCCCTTGGGCGTCCTGGATGGTTAAATAAGTATCGGTTAAAAAAGGCGTTAAAAATGCGCTCCAGGAGACGGCCCTTTTTGTTAAATCATCGGCATTTAAGGGCTTTTGGCCGTACAGATGCTCGAAAAGGCAGTTTTTCTCCCTTAAGGCCAGTTTTATTTTCCCGGCCAAAGCGGCCGGATTTCTTAGATCCACTAAGCGAAGACCGGTCCGGGCCGCCTTATCTTCGTAAGCCGGCCCTATGCCCCGGCCGGTTGTCCCGATCTTAAGGCCCCCTTTGGCCCCTTCTCTTAAAGCATCTAAAAGCCGGTGATAAGGCAGAATCATGTGGGCTTTTTCGGAGATTTTAAGGTTCTCCGGAGTGATCCGGACGCCCCTTTGGGTCAGAGCCTTTATCTCCAGAATCAGTTCTTCCGGATCAACAACCACCCCGGAGGCGACGACTGAAATTTTGCCCGGACGCAGGATACCGGAGGGTACGGAATGGAGAGCATAACTCTGCCCGTCCACCACCAGAGTGTGCCCGGCATTATTACCGCCCTGGAACCGGACTATGAGGTCAGCGTTCTCACTTAAAAGATCAACGACCTTACCTTTACCCTCGTCGCCCCATTGGGTGCCCACTATAGCCACATTGGTCATAAAAAAACGCCTCAAATTGGTCTGGTCAGGAGTTTTTCCCCAAAAACAGGGAAATTCCGTTCTCAATAACTATACTAAAGAGCCGGGATTAAAGCAAAATTGCCCCCCAGTTTTTAAAACCAAAATTAGAAAAATTTTCAATCTGCCCGGATTTTTTTCTAAGATCTCCGGAAAAAGCGGTGACGGGTATTATTAGTTGACAGAATTTATTCTCAAGGTTAAAGTTATAGTCAAATTTTGACCTTGGGAGCTGTAACTATGGCGGATGTTCAGGAAGCCTCTTGTCCTAACAAGGATTGTGTGGATTTCGGGAAGACTGAGGGCAGCAATATTGCCTTCAGAGGCAAATACGGGAAGAACCATGATAAAGACCTCCTTTACTGCCGGACCTGCGGGAAACGTTTTGCCTCTACCCGGAAATCCCCTTTGTTTGGCACTCATCTTTCCACTGAACAGGTGCATATGGTGATCCATCTTGCCGCAGAAGGTTTAGGCGTTAGAGCCACAGCCCGTTCAGTCGGCATCAGCAATGCCGCTGTAAGTCAGGTTATCATCAAAGTCGGAGAACACTGCCGAAAAGTCTTCAGCGGACTGATGTCTTCTCTCCAGTTGACGGAAGTCCAGCTTGATGAGCTTTGGACGTTTGTGAAAAAGAAACGGCTGCTGACGACGAAGAAGAGCTTGAGCAAGGGCCTGGAGAGGCCCGGAGCCGGACAGCCATAGAAACTTCAAGGCCGCCTTACAGCAAATTTCCGCGCCGGCAGGCACTGCCTGGAGGACGCCGGTAAGATGATTCAAGGACTCAACAAGTCTTTTCCGGGAGGAAAACCGCTTTTCTTGAGCGATGAACTTATCCTTACCCTGCTGGGCCTGAGGAAGAGTTTTCTCATGAAGAACCTGTCCCGCACCCGGGAAAACGAGGATGTTCAGCTAGTCCCAAGAACGCAATTGACAGTGACCTTTAAAATTGCGCGGCTGGCCAGGGAGACCAGGAAAAAGGCCGGGTTGTCAACAAAACTGAACGCAGTGTTTTGGGACTGAGGACAGCGTTAAAGCTCGCTTAAGCTGGTCTCCAAGCAGCATCATTGATATTTTTTACATAAAGCGCACCAGTGCCGGATCTCTTCGGCACCTGAACACAAAACTTTGTCTTCATATCCTTTGACATAATTTCGCACTAATCAATAGTTCTTAGGCAGTCACTCAGACAATAAAATAAAAGGATACTGCCAGCAGTGACCGATGGAATTGCTGATAATCAGCCTTGGAACGTATCGGACATTTCAGAAAGAAGTGTTCCTGTCAACTAAAAATACCTATCGCCTAAAATCAGGGGTCTAAGACAAACCGGCCGTCGGCCGAACCTTTTTGCTTGGCCTAAAACCGTTTGAGGTAATCCAAATAATTACCTGCATATGCCGCCTGAAAAAATCAGCAGGCAGCAAAAATGCCGGCCCAAAACCTCAGCCGTCTTTTCGTCTGACAAATTCCAAAGCTTCGCCGTGTGTTTTTACTTCCCCGGAATCATAAGCCCGGGCCAGTTTTTTAAGGGCCTGACCTATTTCCGGACCGGGCGAAAAATTGCACAGCCTGATTAAGTCCGCCCCGTCTAAAGGCGGTCTGGCAGCTTTAATTTCCCCGGCCACCGGTTCTAAAAACTCGGCTAAAGAGTAGGGATACATTTCAAACAGGGGTCTTCGGCCGTTCCAGTCAGCGGCGGAAACGGCCCAGAAATCGACCAAATCGGCGTAAGGCTCAAGTTTTCTCGCCACAGCTCTTAAATCCGGCCCGGTGATGGGTTTAAAGGCCAGTTCCATGTGCCAGCGGACCAGTCTGGCTACCTTTTTCACTATTTCTTCCGGAGCCCGGACGGATCTTAAAAAGTCACGGGCCACCGCCACCCCGGCCGAGGAATGACCGGAGGTAATCGGTTTTCCGTATTCATTGAACTTTATAACAACAGGTTTACCTATGTCGTGGAGAAGGGCGGCCAGAGTCAGATGCGCCCGGCGTTCCGGCTCCGGCAGCCTTAATTCCGACATAGCCTGAACCACCAAAACCGTGTGTTTAAAGGCATCCCCTTCCGGATGAAAGCGCCGGACCTGGGGAACATCGGCTAATTTGGCTAAGGAGGGCCAAAATTTAATGAGTCCGGTTTCCCATAAAAACCAAAGACCCAGATGAGGCTGCCCGGCCAGAGACCAGCGCCGCCACTCCGGCCAGAAGCGATCCGGAGCTACCCGGCTCAGAAGAGACCGGCTTGCCTGAGCGGTCTTTAAAAATGCCCCGGAAGCCGTAAAACCCCGGCGGGAAATTAAAACCATGGCCCTCAGCAAGCGGAGAGGATCTTTTTCTACCGCCTCGGACGAACACAGAGCCAGTCTTCTGGCGGCCAGAGACTCCATTCCCCCTAATGGATCGTAAATTCTCCGGTCCAAGGGATCATAATAAATGCTGTTGACCGTAAAATCCCGCTCCAGAGCATCCTGTTCCAAAACCCGGTCAAGATCCCCTAAACCGACCTCCCCGCAGCTTTTGGGAGGGCTTATGTCAAAACCCGCCGGGCCCTGCCTTAGGCGGACTAAGGAAGGCTGTCCGGAGGGCCCTGACTTGCGGACCACAACTCTGGCCGGACCGACTGTCCTGGCCGCCGCCAGTATCTTCTGCATATCCAGGCCCAAGGCCAGAAAATCGAAATCTCCCCTGACCTGACCGAAATTGAATGTCCCGGCCCGGATGTTGTCCCTGACCTGGCCCCCGGTCAGCAAAAGCCGGCCGGAAAGGCTTTTAAACTTCTCGGCCAGTTTTAAAATGATATTAATCGGCATAGGTATGACTTAAAATCGCCCCTTAAGCCATTATATCAGTAAAAAATTTTAAAGCTAAAGATGATCCCAATGAGCCAGACCGTTAAAGTCAGTTCCCTAATCCGGCCGGAAACTGTCTTCATCAGCATATAAGCCAGCCAGCCAAGGGCCAGGGAATCGGAAATGTGCCAGGTTAAAGCTATGGTTACAATAACCACAAAAGCCGGAAAAGAGTCGGTTACATCATGGTAATCAATCTTCGTGACAGTCGGATAGAGCATCAGTAAACCGACTACAACCAAGGCCGGAGCCACCGCCGCCGACGGAACCATTAAAAATAAAGGCGACATAAAAAGAGCCAGGCCGAAGCCAAAAACCACAGTCAGGGCCGTAAGTCCGGTCCGGCCGCCGGCGGCGACTCCCGTGCCCGACTCACCGTAAGTGGTATTGGGCGATAAGCCTAAAACACTGCCCGCCACTACCCCTAAAGAATCGGCCACAAAAGCCCGGCCCAGTTTATGGCGATAAGTCCGGTCCCTGCCCATGATAGAAAAAAGCCCCAGAAAACCGGCCATTCCGTCCACAATTTCCATCATTAGAAGGGCTATAATCACACTCCAGAAATCAAGGGACCCAATGACGGAAAAATCAAAATTAAAAAACAGATCTTCCAGGTTCGGCGGCAGGGACAAAAATCCTCCCTGTAACGGCTTGGTCTCGGTTACCCCCAGCGGCAGGCCTATAACAGTGGCAATAAGTATGCCGGCTAAAACGGCGAACCGGAACTTTAAGGCCAGTAATACTCCGGTGACCAAAAGGCCGCAAATAGCCAGAAGCGGCGAACCTGAGCCTAAATTACCGATACCAGGGACCCTGTCAAAGACAACTACCCCGCTGTTAAGCAGGCCTATATAGGCAATCATGAGACCAATGCCGCCGCCGACTGCATACTGAAGACAAACCGGGATCTCGTCTAAAACTTTTTGCCTAAGCGGTGATAAAGAAAGGAAAACAAAAATGAGGCCCGAAATTAAGACTGCGGTTAAACTCTGGGCAACGGAATAATGAAGCTGGGTCACCATGACCACAAAAAAAGCGTTTAAACCCATGCCCGGAGCCACGGCGAAGGGCAGGTTGGCGTAAAGAGCCATGATTAAGGTGGCAGCCATAGTGCCTAAAACAGTAGCCGTAAAAACAGGACCCACCGGCAGACCGGCTCCGGCCAAAATAATGGGATTGGCGGCCAGAACATAAACCATGGAAAAAAAGGTGGTCAGACCGGCCGTAACTTCGATGAAACCGTTCGTCTGGTGGTTTTTCAGCTCAAACATCAATTTCCCCCTGGACAAAAAGCGTTAAGGGCAATAAAAAGCCCCTTAGTTAACATTAAGGGGTCTTTACCGTGGCCGCCTGAAAATTCCGGCTTTAAGCTAAGTCAATATCTTTGAAGACCAGCCTGTACCGGCGATTTGAGCGGTCTTCTGGCTTGTGGATCGTCCCTAAGCCGCCGCCTTCCCCTGGCCATGATGCCCGAGTGACCAAAGAAAACATAATATTTCCTCTGAAAGCGGCCTCAGTCCCCACTTACAGCGGCGGGTCCGCCACGGATTTTAACCGTGTTCCGTCAGCTCAAATCGTAGTAATCTTAGTAAACCGGAGTGATATTTGTCAACTGTCCGAATCACTGTCCGGGCCGTAAAATCACAAGCCTCACATTTGAACTATTACCCCGTAAGTAAAATCAGCCCGGATCATTAAAAAACCAATAATCCGGGGTCAGCCCAACCCATGCTGAAACAAACCGCCATATATTATTCCCCTAAATTCCCCTCCAAATTAGCGGAGACAAGAATCCAGCGATGCGGCAATATCTGCAACGGCGTTGAAGTGTGCAAGAATATCTTTCTGTTGCCTGGTTAAAGCTTTCGTGAATCTACAACTTCCGCCGGTGTGAACGACAATGATGTTTTCCAACTTGTTGAGTGACTTTTTTAGTGATGTTGAATTCAAATTGATGTATTTTCTGAGTTTGCCAAGCATGTATGATCTTATTGCCAGCGCTATGAAAGTAACGAATATTTTACCATCAGTAGTGCGTATGATGTGAGTGCGGACATGGCCTCCTCCCATATCCAATTTAATTTGGTCGAAAAGCTTTTCATCCGCATCTTTGTCCCTGTAATAAGACAGTGAGTCTTCTGGTTTTGCTGACATATCTGACGAAAAAAGAAGAAAACAACCTTTACCCCGCCTTAATTTATCAACTTCACCATTGTTAACATGGAAATCAAACTCATCGCTGTTACCATGCTTTTTTAGTGTGAAATACTTTGAATAACGCTGCTGGCTGTTTTTTGGGCAGCGTTTTAGCCTGGACAGTTCCGCTGAAAGCTGTTCAATACGGTCTGACAGTTCACCGCACAATTGCGCATGGCTGTGCGGATCGAAATATAGCATCAGTTTTCCATTGACTCCATGAATTGAAATCGGCTGCTCAACACAAAAAATTTCTTGTTCAGGAAGTTTATCATGATATCTGTCTATGTCAATAATATGAGCATTAATCATTTTCTGAGAAATTTCAAGATAAGCAGGAATGCCTGCCGTGAAACATTTACAGAAATTTTTCAAACTTTTAAAACATTCAGGACTGATAAAACAACCGTCCACCACGAGTTTAACGCCATTAATTCCAACAGACTTTGCATTCGCCAGAACATGAGAAAGACTTGTTTTGTCCGTAAGACTTCCATTGTATCGATTGTAATAAATTGGCAGTTTGTTGTTTTCACCGCAGAACATGCCAATGTTGAATTGCGGTAAATCCTCACCATCTCGGTTATAGCCGAACTCAACGTCAGTGATTGTTTTGGAGTACGATGACACTGAAGTTACATCGCAGCATATTGAATCATCTGTCAAAGCCTTTTTTACCCATTTTTTGAAGAAACAATGTAATTATTGAGGATTAAATGACTCAAAGAGTTTGCTGCAGCTCTGTGATGTCAGCGATTTTCGAAGCCCTGGAATAAGGTTTTGCGCCTGCCAGTCATCAATGCCATCAACAGCATTTCCTTTGCGGATCATAAAGAGAGCGACCGCAACAATCTCGTCTGTCTGAGACCCGAATGTCTCTTGGAGGCAGCCCCGTAATCCCATATCTCTGCAGCTCTTTTGCGCTAAATAGGTGTACCCGTAACTCCAGACGCTGATGTCCGGCATCTCAGGAGTGACGCTGAACATAGCGCAGTAATTGGAATTTGGAATCATCTTGCCGCTTTCAGCGTCAACCTTGCCAATGGACTTCGACTTGTTTCG
>JAISEL010000092.1 GCA_031264185.1 Deltaproteobacteria bacterium | reverse complement strand
TCAACCCGAGAGGGTGCCGAAAGAGAAATGAGCAGCTTCAAGTCATAAAACGCGGAGAAAAGCTCAACCAAAATGTGACATGGCAGCGCAAGTCGTCATTCTGGAATCGCCTAGTCAGCGGTCTTCCAGGTAACTTTAGAGTACTATTATGTCTCCAGTTTTCCTGAAAAATTTTCTAAAACTACCCTCTAAAACCGCCTGAACCGGACATAAAAGCGTCCTTCATATTATAGTTACAGATTAAAAATGGATGGGAAATATAAGTGTAGAATAAAATTAAAGTACGTTTTTATAGGTCACCGGGAAATTAAAAAATAACGCCTGCGGTAAGCAAAAAAGTTGGCCGGAGGCCGGAGACCTGCGGGTCCCCGGCCGGAATTTCTTAAAATCTAAAGGAGGCTAAAAGAAAATGAATGTTTCCAGAATAAACAAAGGCACTAAAATCCCAACGGACCAGGCCATGTAGCCAAAGAAGCTGGGCATCCGGACCCCTCTTTCTTCTGCAATGGAGCGAACCATGAAGTTAGGGGCATTGCCGATATAGGTGTTGGCGCCCATGAAAACGGCCCCGCAGCTGATGGCGGCCAGGGTCTGAGCCCAGCCAGTCATAAGGATGTCAGCCTGACCGCCGGCTGTGTTAAAGAAGACGAGATAGGTCGGAGCGTTGTCTAGAAAGCTGGACAGACCGCCGGTTAGCCAGAAATAGGCCCTGTTAACCGGCTGCCCGGAGGGATCAGTAACAAGGGCGATGAGAGTTTTTAAAGCTCCCTGGGAACCGGCCCTTAAAATGGCAATGGCCGGGATCATGGTGATGAATATGCCTCCAAAGATTTTGGCTACTTCCAGGATGGGACCCCATGTAAAATGGTTGCCGCGACGGGTGGAATTGTGAGTAAATACAAGAGACAGTCCGGTTAATATTAAAAGGCCCGCGTCTCTTATGATATTGGCGTATTCATAAGTTATGTCTTCCCAGACAACGAGATAGCCTTTCAGGGTTGACAGACCGCTGAATAAAACCAGACCCACTACTCCAATTAGGAAAAGAAAGTTAATTGAGCCTTCCAGGCCCAGTCGTTCCGTGGATTCAACTTTGGGCCGTCCTTCTTTACGGTAGAGATAGATGTCAATAAAATAATGGCTGGTCAAAAGCAGGACCGCTAAAAGCAATGTTTGTCGCCAGACGTGGGCGGCGGTCCAGAAAAAGGTGACGCCTTTTAAAAAACCCAGAAATAAAGGCGGATCGCCTAAGGGAGTCAGTGAGCCGCCGATATTGGCCACCAAAAAGATAAAGAAGACCACATTATGAATACGGTAGCGCCGGTGGGCCGAAGCTCTTAAATAAGGCCGGATTAAGAGCATCGCCGCCCCGGTCGTGCCCATTATACTGGCCAGGAAGGTTCCGATAATTAAAAAAATAAGATTCAGGCCCGGAGTGCCGTTTAATGAGCCTTTAAGCTGGATACCGCCGGCTATGGTAAAGAGAGCCAATAAAAGGATTATAAAGGGGAGATATTCCGAGACCACGGTGTGGACCGCACTGTAGAGGGTAATCTTGGGACCTAAAACAATAAATCCGGGCACTAGAAATAATAAGGCCCACAAAAAGGCAACTTTGCCGAAATTATGTTCCCAGAAACCGGCCGCTAAGAGGGGAAAAAGAGCTATGGACAGCAGGAGTCCGGCAAAAGGTACGGCCCAGATGACCGAAAGATGGGCCCCGTCCAGATGGAGTCCTTCCGAAGCCTGGGCTTGACCGGTCAGACTCAGTATTACGACCAGGCAAGAGAAAATAGCAGCCTGGAATTTTATTGGGTACAGGAGTTTGGTGATACGGTTAGCTAGCATTGAAAAGTTTTCTCCAAAGTAGGCGAGTAAAGGCCCATGGGCCTAATTTTATATAATATAATAACACTATAGTTGTACTTTTGAAAAATTTTTCTTTTTCCCCAGTAACCGGATGTACAATCCTTCCCGCCGACATATCCACTGTTATCCCGGATAGAGAATGAAATATGGCCGTTTTATCTCAAGCTAGTGTTGGTCTTTTTTTGACAGGATACCTTGACCTCTTCAAGAGTGGTCAGGATTTCAAATCGCCATTTTTGACTTAGGGAGTATTATAATGGAGTTACAGCGACTGACTTAGTTTTTTTGAAATTTTCTTTGACAGCTGAGACATTGCTTCAGAAACACTAAACGATGAAGGAAAGTCAATTTCGTAAAATATTGCTTATGTTGGTTAATTTTATGTACATATTGCAAAAAATTAGCCATTGATTTTGATCGTCACATTTTAGGTCAAGGCAGATGACTCAGAATGACACAAAAGTGTATTGCCGCTTTGTTTCTCGCCTCTGCCACATCAGAAAGAATTTTCTTCATAGGTAAATAATAAATTTGTTGACTTTAAGCCAAGGCAATGATTAAAATTTAAAATGATATGCTTTGTGGCACATCACTTTGACCTTTTCATACGGTTTAACAAAAACTGATAATTTCAAGTAGTTATGGTCAGGTGATTCGATTCTGACCAAAAATATAGTAAATAATTATGATTTTTTAGGTTTGTTGATTTCTAAAATAGCTAAAATAAACATTTTTAGGTAATGTGTCGTTTTAGGGTGGCAGCCGGCGTCGGCGGTCGTGAAATCTTCGTCAGAGGGTCTAATCTTTAAACTGCTTAAACCTTGATTTCCTTCAAACCCTCATGAGTGGGTGTACTAAAAAAGTCACTAAAAACAGAGTTTCGCTTCCATCTGATCAGTTGATCCCAAAATGGCTATTGACGGCCTCTTCGACTTCAGTCTCCCAAAGGTCACTTTTCGCCTTGGCAATTAAAGATACAACCCATTGGCCACAGTCTATGTTCCACCTCATCCCAGGTTGCTTCAGGCGAGACTGTACTACTGATTTGCTGGCACTTTCGACAGCCCCGCTCCCAATAAAATAGCCATCTTTAAGATATGCAGCATAGTCAATATGATCTCTATGATGCTTTAAATATCATAATAAGATATTCATTTCATCAAAATATTTCTTTTTGCCAATTAATTTTATCTCTTTAATTGCTAAATCAATCTGGCTGTTCTTGAAACACTCAGCCATATTAGAAACCCAGGGTTTATATAGATTTTCATCTCTATTAAATATAATTTTAGCATAATCTGATAAATGCTCACATAAATGGTAAAAATCTAAAATTTGTGTTGCGTCAGGAAAAAGCTCATCCTTCATGTTTTTGATCCAGAGAGCTCCATCGCTAACAATGACTGTTTGAGCGCACTCACCATAGCCATTCCGAATAGCAGCAGCAAATAAGTGTTTTTTAAAATTTTCAACATCACCTAAATAAGGAATATATTCTCTTTTTCCAATTTTATGACATAATTCACCTTTTTTATTGCGATAAGTTCTAATATTATCACTTGTAAATACTATACCAAGCTTGCTTTCACGCCAAGATGAGTCGTTATCATATTTTTTTCTGGTATGTACCATTGAACCATCTACTTCAATATAAAAAATATTATTTTTCTTGGCAGTCGGAAAAGTTAACCTGCCAGTGTTGTAACTTTCAAATATTTTGTCAGCTCTATGACTGTCATTATTAAAAATTATGGTTCTTCTCAGATTTGCGATCACTCCTTTATTATACACCTTGTGTCTTAGGTGACGTTTTTCTGGCTTTTTTGCAAATTAATTTTTAACTGATTTTCGAGGCAAAAGGAGTCTATTTTAGATCTAAATATATATTTTCTAACTAAAATTGAATTTTATATACCGTATGCTGTGCTTTAGCATAATATTTGATATCAAAAACGATATATATTTATGCGTTTTCATAAATTATTATTTCATAGTTCCTAAATAAACATCAATTGTATGACGTAGGTCACAAGATCCTCATGCTCCATCTGTTATTGGACCGCTCATTATTTTGGTCAAACTTGGGAATTCTTTTATCAGCCTGTAATAGTAAGATTGCAGGTCTCACTCACCCGAAGACCCGGCATTCCAAATTATCGGCCGCCTCAACCGGATTCCGTGCCTTAATGAAGACCAGAACGTATTTTAGCCATGGAATTGGGCGGCTGTTGTGTTGGAGTCTGCTCTTCCGTCAGACATAAATTCCTACGGGGAAGATGCGTCATAGCCTCGACAAAACAACTCGACCGACCGGCGCCGTTGATTCCCATCCTATGTGTCAGAACAAAATCAGGATCTGTAATGGTCGTCAGCCTTCTGTCACAGCAATTAAAACCCCTGTCAGCCAGGTGACCAGGTGAGGGCATAAGTTCTCTTTTTGGCTTAAAAAACTATACCGCCCTGAGCCTACTACGTTTTGGAAACATATGACAAGCAGGACGCCGAGGGAGATATTACCGGCTGCACTTCATGCGGATAAGGAATTCAAGCCCGGTGAGAACAGAACTGGCCGCAACTTCGGCCTTGATTTAAGCCTGAAGTACTTCCTTTCCCGATCAGGCTATCTGAATCTCAAGTTGCCCTTATTTTTCAGGCTGTCCGGGTCGGAGAACCAAGTCTGTTCCGGGAAGCTGACCTCCATAGAAGAAGTGCAGCAACAGCTATCAGAAGGCCCGGCAGGCTACAGCCAGGCCCCACAAAATGATGAGATGGGCGGGCCGGTTTTTCATTTCATGACAGCACCCAAACTCGGCCTGCTCAGCGTTGATAGTCTCAGTCTCAAGGTCAGTCAGCTGCTCTGGGCAGGAAGGTGTCCGCTCTGCGGTTCGGAAAGTTCCTGAAGTTGGAATACCTGAAACCCGGAGCTCAATTCATGAAGATACCAATGGTTCTATCACAGTTCCACCTGTTAATAGGCCCTTCATGTCCTGGACGATCTCACCCTGAAAATCCGAAAACAGAAGACCCTTGAATGCGGCGCCCGGCCCGATGTTAACACCGCGAAGAACATCCAAAAAATCGGGGCATCGGCTCTCGCAGGAGAAGTTGGTAAAACCGGCTCGGTCGGCTCTTTGGCTGATTCAGAAATCTCGCGGTCTTCTGTTGCTGGAGCATGTCAACAAGTCAACAAATTAAGGATTCCGACTATCCCAGAGGCCGTAAAGCTCAGACCAAAACTGAGACAGGCGCTAACGCTCTATAACCAAGCCCCGGCTTCAGGCGGTAGAGACTGATAAAATTTAAATCTCAACGGCCGCCAGGATCCGGACGGCTGTTTACTTATTTAAGCCAGGCTTCAGGCCTCAATATTATAGATCAAACCGGCCAGGGCCTTCCCATAATAGACTATCTGAGCTATAATACCCTCCAGTCAAGCCGGGATTTAGTTTTTTTGGTTTAAACGTTAAAAATTTATAAGAAAATCCAAGGACTTTTCGGACCTTTCATTTGGACTGAAACTTTGTGCCTTTTTAAAGCTCTGGTTAATTGGGAGGCCGAAAGTTTTGGCCTTTGACTATATTTTAAGACACTATACTGATAAAAGGCATATAGCAATATTAATAAACAATTTTTGATATTATAATTGGTATTTTATGAAAAAAATATTTAAATTAGGCCTTATTTTAAGCCTGCCGCTTATTTTCATTGCCTGTTCTCAAGCCATTTATGTACCCGGGGAGACTTTGCCTCCCACAGACAGGGATGTGGCCCAGTTGGGACCAGGCAGTCTGAAATTGGAAGTGCCCGCTTATCAGTGGTCATATTTTAACGGGACTTCCCATATGAGGGTGTCAGGGGTGGTGGTCAACAACACTGGCCTGGCCCTCCAGAGTGTCCAGATTCTGGGAACTCTCCATGACCAGGACGGATCACCAATAGCCTACGGCACGTGTTATGTTTATCCTACTTATATGCCGCCTGGCGGTCAGGGCAGTTTTGAGTTTGTGGGCCTGACCAGAAGGGAGAAAGGCTTAACCCACACCCGCCTGGTAATTGTGGCCCAGGCTCAGGTTCAAAAATAAGACCAAAAGTAAATTATTCATGATCCAAATCAAATCTACCCAGGAAATAGAAAAAATCCGCCGAAGTTCCCAACTGGCCTCCCAGACTCTGGATTATGCGGCCTCGGTCATTAAAGTCGGCCAGACAACAGCCGAACTGGACCGCTTAATTCACCGGTTTATCCTGGGACACAACGCTGTTCCGGCCACTCTAGGCTATCGGGGTTTTCCGGCCAGCTGCTGTATCTCCATTAACGAAGTGGTTGTCCACGGCATTCCAGGACCGAGGGTAATCCAGACCGGGGATCTGGTTAAAGTCGATGTCACGACTATTTTAGACGGCTATTACGGCGATACGGCCAGAACTTTTCTAATGGAACCGGTTCTGCCCAAAGCCCGGCATCTGGCCGAGACGACTGAAAAATCTCTCTACCTGGCTGTGGAGACCGTCCGGCACGGTTCGCGCTTGGGCGATATCGGGGAAGCGATCCAGACCTGCGTGGAAAAGGAAGGGTTCCAGGTTGTCCGGGATTTTGTCGGTCACGGGGTGGGCCTTAAGTTCCACGAAGACCCCAATGTGCCACACTATGGGCGGGCAGGTACCGGACAGCGCCTGAAAGCCGGTATGACTTTTACTATAGAGCCCATGATCAATGCCGGCACCTGGCGGACCCGGATTCTGGCCGACGGCTGGACGGCCGTAACCGGTGACGGCGAACTTTCGGCCCAGTTTGAGCATACTCTTTTAGTCACCCAGACCGGCGCGGAAATTTTGACGGTCTCGTAAATATTGGCCCTGATTTAATAAAACTTCAAAAATTTCCGATAAAAGTATTGGGCTTAAATAATTAAATTGCCTTTTGGAGAAGCCATGACCTCAGAGACTTTCTCTGACTCGGAAAGCCCGGAAGCCCTGTTTGAGCTTGGGAAAAAATTCTACTTTTCCGGCCGCGACAGCGCCAACGATCCGCTCATGGCTCTGGCTTATTTTGAAAAAGCGGCCCAATTAGGCTTTCCTCCGGCCCAGAGGCTTTTGGGAGTCTGCTTGATGGAAGGGCAGATAGTACCACGGGATATCCTGACGTCAAAAAAATGGCTGACCGCAGCCGCCGATCAGGCCGATGTTCAGGCTACATATTCTCTGGCTTTAATTTATGCCCAAGGTCTGGACACGGATAAAGACTGGGCTGCAGCCTTCCGCCTTCTATGTCGTCCTTACATGCTCTCATTTCCTGAAGGGGCTGCTTTAAAAGCCAGACTGAAAGCTGAACTGACAGGCCTGTACCCCAATCTGATAGAAGCACTGCAAAGTACGGAAAAAGTTCACCGCTATGACTTAAGCCCACGCCAGCAAAGATTTATCCAGCCTTTCCTGACCCCGGGCCGGTCGGAACTGGAGCAGAATGAGTTCGAGGTCTGGCTGGCCTTAAATCTCGGCCGGATCTCCCAGGAAAATACTCTCGTGGCTCTGCAAAAATGTCTGACTCAGTATTACGCGCAAATGAAAGCGGCCACCCCGGCCTGATATTATTGAGGAGAGCATGACAGGGGCTCTTAATTTACTGCCTCCGGACGAGACAGGTTTGGAAAAAATCTGCCTGTTTCCGGAAAAGCTGGTTTCTTTGAACTTAAACCGCACCGGAGCGGATCCGCTCTATCCGGTCTCGGTTGAACTATCTCTGACCAGCCGCTGCAACCTCAGATGTATCTGGTGTTCGGAACTGGCATTAAGGGACCGTTCACCTGATTTACTGACCTTAGGCATTTTGGAAAATCTCTTCACTGAGCTGAAACAAGGCGGCACCAGAGGCGTAACCATTGAAGGAGGAGGAGAACCGACCCTGGCCCCTTTCTTTGCCGAGGCAGCCCAAAAAGCGGTGGACTTAGGTCTTCAGGTCGGCTTAATTTCCAATGGATTAAATCTTTTTTCCCTCCAGACCCCCGAAAGCTTTTATTCCATATTCCAGTGGATAAGAATTAGTTTAGACGCCTCCGACCGGTCCGATTTCGCTTCTTTAAAAGGCCGTGACGGCTATGATTCGGTTTTAGCCAATCTGGCCAGTCTGGCCTCTCTGAAAGGTCCGACCATCGGGGTCGGCTATGTGCTGACGAACCGCAACGATGATCCCCATAAACTTCTAGCTTTGGGCCAAAAACTTAAAGAAATGAAAATAGCGTATTTTCATTTGCGTCCCGTAGTCGACCATCCGGCTCTGGCCTCAAATTTGAACTTAAATTTTTTAAACACCCTTAATTCTCCGCATTTTGCAGTCAACATGGCCTCTATGACCCACAACCGCATCTCGGGCAATGACGGACTGCCGTGTTTAGCCCACAGTCTGGCCACGGTTATTACGGCCGACGGGGCTGTCTGGCTGTGCGGCCGCTTAGGTCACGATCCCCAGGCCGAACCTCTGGGTTACCTGACCAGGGAGACTTTCCGGACTTTGTGGCACGGCCGAACCCGGATAAGCCAGACGGCCATGGCCGCCAGCGGAGACTTTTGCCGAGGCCACTGCCCGCCCTGCCGGATGACGAAATACAACCGCCTGCTGGCCCGTCTGGCCCTCATCCGGACTCGCGACTTCATATGAAGAAAACCCGTCAGCGCGGGATCGGACAACCTGAAAGCCGCCTGGGGGCGGTTGTTCTGGCCAGGGCCAATTCCGGAGAAGCCGATTTGGTCGTCACGTTTCTGACCAGAGAACTGGGACTGATTACGGCTTTGGCTAAAAACGCCCGCAAAAGTATCCGCCGTTTTGGCGGCGGATTGCTAAGTCCAGGCCGGGCGGCCTGGTATGATTTTCGGCTCCGGCCCTACGCCGAACTGGGTCTGGTGGTCAGGGGCGAAGATAATCCCCAGTTCCCCTCCCTGCCGCCGGAACCGGTAGCTCTGGCTCTGGCTTCCTGGGCAGTGGAACTAGTCCGCTCTCTGGAAGCGCCCCGCAATCCGGCCAGGCTGTCATTTAATCTTCTGGTCCGCCATTTAGTCCGTCTGGCCCGGTGTGCCGACTTTCATCCTCCGGCTTTGGAACCCAGACGTCTGTCTTTGGGTTTTACCAAATGTTATTTGGAGGTGGCCGGTTTCGGACCTGATTTATCGGCCTGCGAGTATTGCGGCCAAAGGCCGGAAAGCGGCCTATGGGCCTGGGACGCCGCCAGAGGCACGGTCCTGTGTCCCAAATGCACAAATTCGGGGGACCGGGCAGTATCCGGGGAACTTCTGCAGGGTCTTTCGGCCATTGACAACCATTTAGCCGCCCCGAGCCTGAGTTCCGAATCCCTGGCTACAGCCGAGGGGTTTTTCGTAAAAATGGCCTCTTTGGCTTCCGATCGGGCTTACAAAAGCCGCCGGGTCCTGGCCGCTCTGTTAAAAGACAGCCCGGAGCCGGGCTTTCCGGAATCATGAAGGAAAGACTTCAGAAAATTTTAGCCCAGGCCGGCCTGGCCTCAAGGCGCCGTGCCGAAGAGATGATCTTAAGCGGCCGGGTCAAGGTTAACGGAGAAATTACTTTAACTTTGGGCCAAAAAGCCGATCCCGCTTGCGACCTCATAACTCTTGACGGCCAAAAAGTTAAATGTAAAGAAGATGCGGCTTACTTTATGTTTCATAAACCGGTCGGGTATTTGACAGCTCTGGCCGATCCCTACGGCCGGCCGACGGTCAAAATATTTCTGGATAAACTGCCGGTCCGGGTTTATCCGGTCGGCCGTCTTGATAAAGATGTCTCGGGCATCTTAATTTTGACCAATGACGGAGAACTGGCCAGGCGCCTGATGCATCCTTCTTTTGAGGTACCAAAAGTTTATTGGGTTAAAGTCAAAGGTCAGCTCCGGCCTGAAGATTTACTCCTTTTATCTTCCGGCCGCCTTTTTATAGACGGAAAAAAGGCCGCCCCGGCTCAGGCCAGACTAGTAGCCCGTCCCCCGGAGAACGGCTGGCTGGAACTTATCCTGACCGAAGGACGCCACCGGCAAGTTAAAAAAATGTGCGCTGCTGTCGGCCATCCGGTGGAAATCTTAAAAAGGGTGGCCTACGCCTCGCTGCCTTTGGATCCCAAGCTAAAAGCCGGAGAGATAAGACCTTTAAAGACCGGTGAGATTAAAACTTTAAAAGACCGGGTAAATTACGACCAAATCCTTCCAAAGGTCAGAAATTCCGATGTCCGAATCTGATTTTAAAAAGCTCCTTCTGGCTTTAAAAAAAGTGCCGCCTTTATCTTTGGAAGGCCGGGTCACCAAAGTCACCGGCCTGGTCATTGAAGGCGACGGTCCGGCCGCATCGGTGGGCGAAGTTTGCCGCATCGTCAATGGCCCGGGGCCCGGTCCGGGGCTGGAAGCCGAGGTGGTGGGCTTCAAAGACAAAACTATTCAGCTCATGCCCATCGGCGATATGACCGGACTCACTCCGGGCAGCCGGATTCTGGCCACCGGACAGCCGGCCATGGTGGAGGTCAGTCCCGATCTTTTAGGCCGGGTCTTAGACGGCCGGGGCAGGCCCATGGACGGCCTTTCGCCTATTACAGGGGGCACGTTCTATCCGGTCAAAACCCAGCCCGGCAATCCGCTTTTCCGCAGCCGCATCAAGAAAGCCATGGACCTGGGGGTCAGGGCCATCAACGGTCTGATGACCATCGGTCAGGGCCAGCGGGTTGGTATCTTTGCCGGGTCCGGGGTAGGCAAGAGCACTTTAATGGGCATGATCGCCCGGCATATGAGAGCCGACGTCAACATTATCGCCCTCATCGGGGAACGGGGCCGCGAAGTTCGAGAATTTATTGAAAAAGACTTAGGCACCCAGGGCTTACAACGCTCCGTCGTGGTGGCCGCCACTTCCGAGCAGCCGGCTTTAGTCAGAATCAGGGGCGCATATGTGGCCACAGCTCTGGCCGAATATTTTCGGGATTTAGGCCGGGACGTCATTTTAATGATGGACTCGGCCACCAGATTCGCATACGCAGCCAGGGAAGTGGGCTTATCCATCGGGGAACCGGCAACAACGAGAGGTTACACCCCATCCGTCTTCGCCCAGCTGCCCCAGCTTTTGGAAAGAGCCGGGGCCTGGGAACACGGCAGTATCACCGGTTTATACACTGTTCTGGTCGAAGGCGATGATATGAACGAACCTGTGGCCGACGCCATGCGCTCTATATTGGACGGTCACTTGGTATTAAGAAGGTCAATTGCCGACCGGAACCAGTACCCGGCTCTGGATATCCTCTCCAGTATCAGCCGACTCATGACCGATCTGGCCGACAAAGATCACCTGGCCGCCGCCGCCCGGTTTAAAGAACTCATGGCCACTTACCGCCACAACGAAGACATGATTAATATCGGAGCTTACCAGAAAGGTTCGAGTCAGGAAGTGGATCAGGCCATTTTATATCAGCCCAGACTCATTAACTATTTAAAGCAACCCTTTGACGAACCCTGCTCATTGGAGATCTCCAGGGAGTCTTTAATCAAAGTAGTGGCCCCAAATCAGGACGGCCAGCAGCTAAGATAATCAGATGGATTTCAGGCCCCGGACGGTTCGTAAGCGTTCACGGAGGCTTATCCAGTCACAGACAGGAAATTAAACCGTCCAAGCCTGCTTATTTCTCACAGACCAATTATCCCGGATTCGGGCTGACCATTGTCAAACCATCCGCCATGTCCAATAGCGTCTGGGCCAGCAGCCTCCCACCAGGCAGCTTAAAGCTGAGGATTTTCCCGGTGATCTCTCATCACACCGCTTGGTCAATAAGATTTCCTTTTCGGCCAGGTTCGCTTTATAATAAAGATATGATTTAGCCTTATGTCCGATAGGGTCATTATCGCGTCCGGCTTACCAAAATCTTAAACAGCTGTTGAGCTAGAGGCAGCCGCCTTGGTTGATTTAAAAAATATACCTATTGAAACCGCCGTTTTCCAGACAATTCGCCGGGAAGGCACCTTTACGCTGACAAGACCGAATTTCTCCGCCAACTTGTCAGAACTTCCATACTCTATTTCCTGTCGCGGCCCCGCCGGTTCGGCAAATCTCCATTAGCCGGCACCCTTAAGGCCATCTTTAAAGGAGGCGGTGACAATAAGAAGCTTTTCGAATGACTTTGGATTCACGGCCACTCAGAATATGATTGGACCTCAAACCCGGTCATTAACCTGAGCCTCAACGCTATCTCCGCAGACAGCGTCGCCTCGGTTAATCAGGATTTGCTTGATACATTGAAAATTATCGCTGATGAGGAGAAATTGTCGCCCATCGGCGCTTCACCGGCCGTTTTTTTTCAGTTCGCTCATTTCCAAGCTTTATAACAAATACGGCCGGAAGGTCGCGGTACTAATTGATAAATACGATTTGCCTATCCTGGAGGTGATCACCAAAATCCGTCTGGCCGAAAGAATTCGAAAGACTTTGAAAACGCTCTGCAATGTCCTGAAAGCTGCCGAAGACCACCGTGGCTTTACCTTCATCACCTGGGTGACCGAATTTTCTAAAGCGTCCGTCTTTTCCTCCTTGAATAATTTTAAGGACCTGACCCTGGACCCCAGGTACGCTTTCATCTGCGGCTTTACCTTAGAGGAATTCGATTCATTGCCTGCCGATCGGCTGCCGCTGGCTCCGGACGAGGCCGGATCCAGCGGCGACTGAAGCGAAACGTCACTGAGAGGATTTGAGAACCAGGATCCCTGACTGGAACAACGGCTATGCCTGGGACGGGAAGACCCGTGTTTTAAATCACTGTCTGTATCTTAAGCATTTTGACACTTTGAAATTTTCGGAACACTGGTCCGATTCCGGCGGCGCATTTTTTTTAGCCGGCCTCATTAAATAACGCTAAATTAATCCGGCCTCATTCAACAGGCGTGATTACCTGACTGACAGCTTAAACGCCATGGATGCCGGCGTCGACTGCAGCACCAAAACTTTGCTGTTCCAGGCCGGCTGTCTGACTGCCGGCCGGACTGAGAAAACAGGAGGGAAGAACAAGAAGTTTTACCTGCGTTCCTCAGTCTGGACGCGGAAGCGGCCATGGCCAGTCTTTGGCTGTCCCTGTACAGCCCTGCAGGCAACACTTTGCTGATGAAACGGCAGACTCGGGCGGCGCAGGAAGCGCTTATCAGGAAGAAAGCCGGCGATTTCCAAAAAGCTTTCAATAGCCTCCTGGCCGCAGTCCCCTGGGAGCTTAAACTCGGCTATGAAGCCTATTTCAATGCGGTTTTTCTTCTGGCCATGGATATGGCCGGCCAGGCTTGGGACCGCCCGGGCTCGGTCGGAAACGGCCTGTTCGATGTCCATTTAAGCGCCAGGGACGGGAATGACTATATCATTGAGATGAAGCATGTCCGGAGGAAGGAGAAAGGCTGGACGCTTGCGCCGGAAGAAATCCGGCTAAAAAATAAGATGCATTACAGGAGGCCATGTCCCAGGCAGAGGAAAATAAATACGGCATGAAATTTCATGGCCTGAGCAACAAAATCCATAAGACCGCTCTGGCTGTCGCCGGCCGCAGCGCTGTCCTGGTCGTTTTTGAGGAAGCTGAAAATTGGACCTTGGAGTTAGATCCGAGCGAAAATTTCTATGAGGTGCCGGATGTTTGAACAGGAGGCTTTGAGGGGCCTTTAAAAATTAGAGACCTGTAAATTGTAAAGGCAGTACTGGCCTCCCCGGTTATGGGCAAAGCTAAAAATTATCAAGTAACAGGCAATGATGGCCAGGGAGTTGACGGATTTGCGAACGGCTGCCGAATTTCTTATCTTCAAATTCGGCCTAAAAATGCATTTTTTTAAACAGCGACAATTTAACCGAATTGTTTTCCCCCACCGGACTGTTAGGAGTTAAACCTTGACCTCTGAAACGGAGACCACAGGAAACGATCCGCGAGTCGTGGCCAGAGAGCGGTATATAAGCTGGCTCAAAGGCGGTGCGCCGGGGCGGCTACATCTGGCAGAACCCGACGGTCAGAAAATCTGCTGCTCGGTTACCAACGGGCGGGGATTACTAAGGCTGAAGACTGCCTGGCGGCGCTTTTGGCTGGCCGTGGGCATGTACGTTACTTTCAGTTCCTGGAAAGTCTTCTTTTTCCGGCTTTCAGGGGTGGCCATCGGGAAAGACGTTTATATTGCCCACGGCGTCAAATTAGACTGGCAGGCTCCCTGGCTCATTACTTTGGAAGACGGTTGCACTATTGGCTACGAAGCCGTCATTGCCGTTCACCTGTACTACCGAGACAAGTTAATCTTAAGGCGGGTTAATATCGGCCGGGGCGCAGTGGTGGGACTCAGGGCCATAGTCGCGGCCTCCATGGGCCAAAATTCCCTCTTGAGCCCCGGGAGTGTTCTTTTAGCCGATGCCCCGGACGGGGCTACAATGGGCGGAGTGCCGGCCAAAGTGCTTGACTGGGCCGGAGAACCTTCTTAACTTGAGCCGAGCTGGAACGAATCGGAACAACGGCCCCTGATATGGGCAGTACATCAAATTTTATCTGTATAGCCCAAAACTAAATCCTGTCGAACAGATTCGGAGACTTTTGATAGGATTCCGACTACCTTAGCAAAAAAATATGAGCAATATTTCATATTGTTTTGATTTAGGACAACGGCTGACACTGGTTCAATTTTTAAGGGCGTGGTTTAAACGATTCTCTGTCACTCTAATTTATTAGCTGATTAGTCTCTTCCTGATTCCTAAGCTGGAGAATTATTTTTCCACAGTAATCTTTAAGTACATGCGTGTCCTTCATAATTGTTCCCCACAGGACATCAATATCTAAAGTCCCGTACCGATGAGCGAAGATATTACGCATTCTTCTCATTTCCGACCAAGGCACGTCAGAATATGTCGCCTTGAAATCATCGGTAAAATGGGTTGTCAATTCTCCGATCTGTAAAACGTCCATCGCCACTGCATTATACTATAAACATGTCCTTCGACTTAAAGACCTCAAAGTCATCGCCAATGAATTCGCGTACCACTAAAATTCTATCGCAATATTTTATGATTGAATTTAAAATATTGATATTTCTGATGCTATTCATATGTTATTTCTTTAAAAACACACTACTTTAAATAAATAAGATAATAAAAAAATAGTTAATTTAATATATCACAAAATATTAACAATATTACATCAATTTTATATGACAATATCGTATATTATTCCCTCTTCTAAAGAAATATTTTCTAAAAATTTATCATATAATTGCGTAATAGTTAAAATATCAATATATTTAGATAGAATTTTTTCTAAAGCACCATAAAAACATGCTAAACGGATATAATTGTCTATATCGCCACGATCTATCCGAAAATCAATGTCACTTTTTTCAGAAGCCTCTCCACGCGCATAAGAGCCGAAAATCCACATACGCCTCACCCCGTATTCCCTAGCAATGGGGGTGACAAGATCTTTAATTGCGGCTATAGTAAATACTTTCTTTCCTAACACAATCAATATCCTACTTATTAGCACTTTTGAATAAAGGAATTGAGTCTGCATTTTCTTAATATTTAGAGAATTAATGACTTGAGTATTCTTCGATGGCTTCGCGCTCGCAAGCCACTCATTTTCAGGCATTGAGTTAAGAAAGCTAATGTTATCAGTCAATTATAAATAATATTTTTAAGGGTCTCCTCAAATTTGCGATCATCGGTTCAAATCCATAAATGACAAGGTTAAAAATGATTTTCTTTTTTGGAGTGAATTCTTAAGTCCTTACGGTTTAAGGGTTTAATAACCGGCCAAAAATAAATAATCGAAAACAAAAAGGAGAGCGGGAAATGATTTAATTGACCCTCTAGTTGGTAACGATTTTAACTAGGTTTTGAGTCTGAATACCATAATGTCGCGACTGCTCAGGATGGCCATTATAAGGAGCTTGAAAAAATCCAAGTCATTGTACCCGTAAGCTCTTCGTTTCATGACTTTAATTTTGTTATTAAT
>JAISEL010000141.1 GCA_031264185.1 Deltaproteobacteria bacterium | reverse complement strand
ATTCCCTTCCGTTGTTCTTGAAGTTTCCAATATTTTCTTTTTTTTTCGCGTCAACGGAAATGACGGGATTGCCCGCTTCGATATATTTTGCAGCCGTGGCGTTTATATGCTCAAACTGTACGTTTCTATCAGGATGAGGTTCGCTAACCTGCATCATCATCTTATTGGCTTGATTGCTGTATCCCATTGAGTTGAGCATTTTGTTTATTGTTTCATAGCTCACATTTATCCCTCTCACTTTTAACTCAGCCTCAATTTTACGCAGGCTATCAGTTGTATACGACAGCACACGCTCAGGATTTCCATATGCTGAGCCGTTTATCAATTTGCTGATTTCATCTTCGATGCCAGGATAATTTTTTTCAGCAAACTTTGGGCCGCCACCAATTTTACGTACTCTCTCATCGTACTTTACCCCGCTCTTTAGTTCATTTATTCCACGCTTAATTGTATTACGAGAAAATCCTGTAATCCGTATGACTTCTGCTATTCCTCCACGCCCATATGAAAGAGCTTCGCTTGCCAAAAATAAATCGCTTTTGGATCTCGTTCAACTGAGGCAACATCATCTTTATTCGCTCTTCCATAATACCTTTACCTCCTGATGACTTGGCAAAAATATTATAATATGTCAAAATAGTCAAATTATTGTTTGACACGTCCTAAGGTCCTTCGGAAAGGTCTATGGTACAAATAAAATTTAAAAAAATATAACAAATACAGTAACTTAAAGTTTGAGTATTAATTTATATTGATTTTACTGTGAAATGTATTTATAATAAGCGGCGTATTCGCATTCAGAACTCCATTGAAATTAGTAGTGTTGTGGGCGATATGTGCTTTTCCCAAAATAGACGGGTGATTTTGTCCAAGATCCTTGTCGTCCAGTAGTGAGGATAAACTTGTCCAATCAGGATTTACGAATATAATTAAAGTGAAAAACTTGTCCAATAGTCTTTCATACCGATACTGATGAGAAATCATTAAAGATCTAATGGTAGGGGGAAAAAAGAAACTTTCTGTTTGATCGAGTTGGTGTCTAGCCATGGCAATTATCAGACACCTGAGAATGCCCGTTGTCTGTAATGCATCTTATGTGGCGAAAGTATCAAATTTTAGGAGAAACAGTCACTTATAGATGATGAATTGTTGGCTAGGCACGGTCATTATCAGACACTAAGTAAATCTCCGTATTAGTTAATTACGAAGTGAAATAATTTGAATGGGAGCTATGGCAAACTATGTAGAGTTGGGCAAATTTTTCGTCAATTCCTGGACAAGATTATCTGTCTACTTTTTGGACAATTGGTCCAGTAAAACAAAATTGACGGTCTCGCAAAAAGCCAGCTTTCTAGGAAATTTGATTTGTAACTTACTAATATTATATTATTTTAACTCGACTTATGAAAGCAGGGGGGTTGCGAAGCCATCAAAATTAGAATTCTCACAAATGAGGGGTTTATTATTTTGATATTCATTATAATTAGGGCATAAAATGAATAATAAAGTCTAACAAGTAAACTGCGGGATGGCTATTTTTAATACCATTCTATGTCGCTTTTAAGAAAGTAGTAATTAGAATCAATAATGTAGACATACTATTATTGACCATAATTGTAATTATATCTAAAATAGTCAGCTATAGCTAACTTTTATGAGGTAAAAATAAGTGATGGATTCGCAAAAACCACTGTTTTCAGAAGGTAAGTTAAAAAAATATATAATATCATCATGTTACAAATCTAATTTTCTAGAAAGCGGGCTTTTCGTGAGGCCGTGATAAGTATTATAGCCAATGCGTGACTCCATTGCTGTTATTAAGCATAACTGCGATCTTGAAAACAATTTGGAATTATTAAGGTGACATGGCTCCTCTTTGCTTGCCCATAGGTTTCCCGTAGAGTGGTCACAGTGGTCAGGTGTTATGCTCAATATTTGGCATGGGTTCAAAAAAGAGGCTGAATACGGCTGAATTTTGTCTGTGGATGATGCCTAAACCATCCATATCTAAGGCACGGTTAAGGAACGCGAAGTGACGTTGAGGGATGATTTATGCAAAGGATGTGGATAAATCAAGCTGTGTGTGGTGTCGCTGGGGAGGATTGGCTCTGATTTTTTCGGGTGTCTCGCGCCACTGTTCTTTAGAATCCACAGAAAGTCGCTAATATGATTCTAAATTTGGCATTCCAGTCTGTGAACATTTGCGGCTGTTATCGTTTTCGCAGATTTGTTAATCGAACGTGAATAATTCTATAGGACTTTTGTAATGGCCTTTCCTGTAATTGATATATTCGCTGGTCCTGGAGGATTGGGAGAAGGGTTTGCCAGCTTAAAAAATGACGATAATAAACCGGCCTTTACGAGTTTTTTGTCTGTTGAATGTGAAGAATTCGCTCATAAAACATTGGTCTTGCGGCATGTTTTACGACAGTTTAATGACAATGAATATCCGGATGAGTATTATGACTATATTACTGGCCGCATCTCCTTGGATGTTTTTTATAATGAGCATAAAATTAAGGTTAGTAAAGCTGCCGGAACAGCCTTAAAGTTGTCTTTAGAGGAAAACAACAGAAAATTGCTGACAGAAATAGTCAAAAAAAAGCTTGGCCGATCCAGGAGGTGGGTTCTCGTTGGAGGCCCTCCCTGTCAGGCCTATTCCTTGATCGGCCGTTCAAGAAGGAAAAACGACCCTCGTTTTGCGGTAGACCAAAAACATTTCCTCTATGAAGAATACTTGAACTTCATCACCACGCATCACCCTCCAGTTTTTGTGATGGAGAACGTGACGGGTTTGCTATCAGCCAAAGTTAACAACAAGAACATACTTGACAGAATTTTGGCAGATTTGCATTCTCCATTAAAGGCGACTAAAGGCCATGCCAATGGACTACGCTATCGTTTATATTCTTTTACTGAAAAAGGGGAGATTACTTTCGAAAAAAATCCGGCTCTGTTTACGGTCAATGCCGAAGAATATGGCATACCTCAGGCTCGGCACCGCATTTTTATACTTGGCATCTGTGAAAATTTGAAGGTAAACCCTGAATGCCTTGTACGGTCAAAAGCGCCATCAGTTAAAGATGCCATAGGCGATCTGCCGCCAATAAGAAGTACTTTGTCCAAAGAGCCAGATAGCCTTAAAAACTGGCGCTTGTCGATTTCCAAATTTAATCTTGCCCGACTTGACAGTGAGCTACCCAAAACTGTTTTTTCGGACAGAATCATAGGTCGGGTGCGGGATGTTTTGGAGCTGATAAAGACAAAAGAACTGTCTCATATCAGTACCAAATATGAGCTGCAAGTTCATGGCGATATACACCCTACGATCAAGAACCTTTACGATTCAAATATGGTTGCTATTCCCGGGCATGAAGCACGAGCTCACATGGCCTCTGATCTACACAGGTATCTATTTGCCAGCGTCTTTTCCGAGGTGGTTGGCAAAAGTCCAAAACTTAAAGATTTCCCTGAATTCTTGCATCCAGCTCATAAAAATGTGCAAAGTGGACTTGCAGTCCTTGCTTTTGATGATCGCTTTAAGGTTCAACTCGCTGACAGTGAGGCAACAACTGTAACATCACATATCGCCAAAGATGGACACTATTTTATCCACTATGATCCAGAGCAGTGCAGGAGTCTTACAGTTAGAGAGGCGGCTAGGTTACAAACTTTTCCTGATAATTATCACTTTGAAGGGTCAAGAAGTGCCTGCTATTTGCAAATTGGAAATGCCGTCCCTCCTGCATTGGCAAAGCAGATCGCGTCCGTTGTGGCTGGTGTTTTAAATCGAATTAAAGGATAAAAAGCAGTGGACAATATATCACAGGATAAAAGAAGTTGGAATATGTCACGCATTCGGAGCAAAAATACGGGGCCGGAAAAAGCACTACGGTCCATGCTTCATCGGGCTGGATTTCGTTATAGGTTGTATGATAAAAAGCTCCCTGGTTGCCCTGATTTGGTGTTGAAGAAATATAGAACTATTATTTTCGTGCATGGCTGCTTTTGGCATAGGCATAATGGTTGCATTAATTCTGTTTTGCCAAAAACAAGAGTAGATTTTTGGAAAAAAAAACTGGATGGCAATGTCGTGCGGGATATGAAAAATGTCCGTGTATTGTCCGATGCAGGCTGGAAAATAATTATAGTTTGGGAATGTGAATTAAAGAAGAGTCCACAAAAGATATTGTATGGAATCATAGGGAAATTAAAGGCTGGTGCTTGATGGGACATAAAATAGAGCATCCACCTGGAGCCGCTGCTCTTTCATCATCCATGAGGGATATCGGGTATTCACTTGATACGGCTATTGCTGACCTTATTGATAATTCAATAAGTGCCTGTGCCGGTATGGTTGATGTACATTTTCGCGAAATTAATGGAGAGAACATCATAGCAGTCGTTGATGATGGCATTGGCATGGATGAAGCATCCCTTCAACAAGCCATGAGGCTTGGCTCTTCAGTAAAAGACAATCGGCGTAGGAGCAGCGATCTTGGTAAATTCGGATTGGGGTTAAAAACAGCCACTTACTCACAGTGTCGGATGCTTACAGTCGCTTCCAGGCAGGACGGTAAGATCGTTGCCGTGACTCAAGATCTGGATGAGATTGACCGGACGGACAAGTGGCTTTTAACTCTCCACAACGGAATGGAGATCGCAAAAATACCGCTGCTTGATTGTCTCCCGAAAAGTGGTACACTTGTTTTGTGGCGAAAATTAGACCGGCTTGATGCAAAAGCTGTGTCAGCTGAAATAGCAGCGCTTGAGCATCATCTCAGTCTCGTTTTTCATCGATTTCTTGATGGTGAAGCCACCGGCAAAAAATTAGAAATTAAAATCAACGGCAAGCAGGTAGAATGTTTTGATCCTTTCTGCCGCAAATATCAGGCGACACAGCATTTTGCGCCTGAATATGTAGCAATCGCCGGGGCAAGAGTAAAAATTACACCTTTTGTTCTCCCTCATTATACAAAACTGACGAAATCTGAATATTCATTTTACAACAAAATAAGTAATTTTTATGATAATCAGGGGATCTATGTTTACCGAAATAAACGGCTGCTGATTTGGGGAACGTGGTTGTCAACGGCAAGTCGAAGCGAAATTACGAAACTGGCAAGAATACAGGTTGATTTTTCAAGCGACCAGGATGACTACTGGGTAATTGATATCAAAAAATCGAAAACCCGCCTACATGTTGATGTTCGCAAACAATTGTCTCGACTTCTTCCTGGAGTTTTGGAAAGTAGTTCCAGAATTTTTAAAAGACGCGGGCAGGCGATAGCTGAGGTTAATCCTGACAAGAGCCACACAATTTGGGAAAGAAGGGCCGCATCGGGGAAAGTATTTTTTGATTTGAACAGAAATCATCCCCTTCTTCAAAAAGTCTTGACTGCCCTTGATGGCACAGATCGACAACTGTTTAAAAATTATCTGGATGCTGTTGTCAGACAATTGCCGGTTAATTTGATTTATTCAGAGTTTTCCTCAGATCCGAATTCGATAGAGACCGGCGTGGAACCGGATGATGTGCTACTGAACAAGCTTAATGAACTTTACCATGCTGTCTGCATTGAGAGTGGATGTGGATGGAATGATTTTCTTTCGATGGTAAAAATCATTCCAGGACTATCAGGCCGCGATGACCTGTTGAGCAAAATAAGTAAAGAGGCATGAAATGTATGATCCGACTACTCAGGAAAAATTTGTCAATATCATTATGACGGTATATTCAGATAGATACTCAGTTCCTGAATATACTGAGGTTTCAAAGCTGGTGCGTAAACTGGCCGAATCGCTTAATTTCACAGGCTCACCGGACTTTGTGATCGATACCGTTTTAAAAAGATTCGATACAAAAATGAGCTTAGGCGTGTCACTCGTTAATCAGGATGCCGACCATGATGAACAATGGGTTGGAAAACGTAATATTGTATTGGTCTATTCTGAAGCTTACAAACAATACCTGAAACACAAGAACTGGTCACCTGCCGTTATTTCAGCAATTGATAAATCAACCCATAAAATTCTTGGCCATTTACAAGACCCACATTCAGATGGAAAATGGGATCGACGTGGACTTGTTATTGGACAGGTGCAGTCAGGAAAAACGGCAAACTATCTGGGACTGGTTACAAAAGCGGCTGATGCCGGGTACAAGTTCATAATAATAATTGCTGGTATTCATAACAGTCTTCGACAGCAAACTCAACAACGTGTTGAAGACGGATTTATCGGTCGTTCCAGCAATCAGCAACGAAAAAATAAAGCAACCGGTGTAGGTGAATTGGCCATTCAACGTGGGGAAACTGAGCATCCTTATCCGGTAACCTTGACGACGGAAGATGAAGACTTTAACAAAAGAACTGCTAATCAGAGCGGCTGGAAAATAAATGACTTCAGTAAACCGTTGGTAGTGGTTATAAAAAAGAACGTTACAACCCTGAATAATCTTTTAAAGTGGCTGAAAGAACTTAATGCCAAAGGTGATGGGACGATTGAAGACGTCCCTTTATTAATGGTTGATGATGAAGCGGATAATGCCTCCATAAACACCAATAACTCTGAAACAGATCCGACCAAAACAAATTCACTTCTGCGGCGAATCTTGGCTACTTTCAGTAAATCAAGTTATGTCGGCTATACAGCCACTCCATTTGCTAATATTTTTATTAATCCTGACGCAAATGTTCTCAACATTGGTGATGATCTTTTTCCCAGAGATTTCATATACTGGCTTGATGCCCCTAGTACATACTTCGGGCCTGATAAAGTTTTTATTGATGATGATTACAGCAGCAGGATACTTGTCGAAATCCAGGATGCGGAACATTTTGTCCCCCTGAAACACAATAAACACTTCAACTTTCAAAACGGATTGCCACCATCTCTTCATGAGGCAATCAACGTATTTATTCTGTCTAGGGCGATCAGGGAAGTACGGGAGCAGGGGAAATTTCATGCTTCTATGTTGGTAAATGTTTCACGATTCACAAAAGTCCAGCAGGAAGCAAGGAATATCATTCGCGATTATGTTCAAAATTTAAAAAATGCGATACAGCTTAATTACAAACTTTCAACTGACGAAGCGCGTAAAAATAATGATTTGGCGTGTCTGGAGGATATTTTTATTAAATTTTTTAAAGCTAGGCATAATGAACCATTAACTGAATCATGGGAAAGCGTTAAAGGAGCTTTGTTCACGGCTGTTGATTCCATTGATATTCTGCTTATTAACAGTGGCTCGGATGAGCTGCTTGACTATGACGGTTACAACGTCGGGCGGACAGTATTGGCGGTTGGCGGGGTAAGCCTCTCTCGCGGATTGACGCTTGAAGGCCTTTGCACCAGCTATATGTATCGCAATACTCGAATGTATGACACATTAATGCAAATGGGGCGCTGGTTCGGCTATCGTGATGGTTATGATGATATTTGCACGGTATGGCTGAACGGGCAGTCTATTAACTGGTATAATCATATAGCCGTTGCGACTGATGATTTGAGACAGCAAATTGTCATCATGCGGCAAAAAAAATGTAACCCCAGAGACTTCGGACTGTATGTACGCAATTCTGCCGACAGTTTAATGATCACAGCTCCTGGTAAAATGAAAGATGGCGTAAATGTAACCATGCGCTGGAATCTCTCCGGGCAGTTGAGAGAATCTTATTTGCTACCGCATGATGTAAAAACCAACTGTTTTAATCGGCAACTGATAAAAGATTATCTTGAAACTGGGTGTAGTCTTGGAGCAAATAACGTTGAGCAGGCCTGCCCCGGCGGTGTCACGGCCAATTCCAAGGGATGGATCGTCAGGGATGTTCCTTTGCAGGAAATGGATAAATTTTTGCGCCAATTTATTGTCTGTCCGGAACTTGGGGTATTGAAAACTGCTGTCCTAGATTTTCTTGAGATTATTTCCTCCAGATATGACTCGGGTGATGTTTTGTTTATTTCACTCGAAGCCAATAAACCATATGGAGATGAATACCCTCTTGGATATCAACTCCGAAGAAATAAATCAGGCAACTACAATGACGATGTATGGCGTCTTACAAAAAACAGAGTTGCTAGCCGCAATGATGAAAAACTCGGACTAACCAATGACCAAATCCATCTGGCTGAGTCAAATGCCAGTTCTGATGGAAGAAAGGCTTCAGATGCTGATTATAGAACAGTTAGAGATAAACCTCTTTTGATGCTTCATTTGATCAATTGTGACGAAAAAAATGATATGCTTAATAATATGGCTCCTGCTTTTAGTGTCAGCTTTCCTCGCGGAGAATTCGATAAGTCAGTTGATGTTGTGGTAAATCAGATTTGGCTGCAACAAATGAAAGAAGATTTCGGCGATTATGACAATACGGGGTTTGACGATGAATGACGAGAGAAATCCTTGGCTGGATATCTCGCGCCCGATATCCGGCATTCATGTTCGAAAACATGATGACCACAAAACTGGCGATATCTTTTGGGGCAAAGACGGCGACAATACCAAAATGCTGATTATCAGTTTGGACGGAGATCAGAGAGATATTTATAACAAAAGCATCATTCATATAAAAGGACTAAAGACGGATTTACGACCCTATGAAGAAGCAGGACGGCAGTGTCTGGTACTTTTTTTGGAATCAGCAACTAACAGCGATATTTTTTTTGATTTTTGCTGTGCTCTGACTAGTGCCATTAAAACAACTGAAAATTCATATGGAGTAGTTATTGCAACTTTTCAACATATTCGTCGCTGGAAGAATTTTTTATCTGGAGGTCGAAGTCTTTTAACACCACAGCAAGTGCGAGGACTGATCGGCGAACTGTTATTTTTACGGCAGATGATACAGGCTGGATATAGTGTGGGAAAATCTCTTGAATCATGGATTGGCCCTAATGGCGGCAATCAGGATTTTGTAGTTGGAGATACGGCTGTTGAGATTAAAACTCTTTTTGGCCGGGAAAGGGGAAAGATAAGAATTTCTTCTGAAGACCAGCTTGAAACAATTCAGTCAAAACTTTTTTTGAAGATTTTCAGATTGATTGAAGTTGATAAAGACGCGGCCTCTTTTTCCTTAAACAGCCTGATAATGGACCTTCGGTTACAAATCTCGCTTGCCGATGACGAGGCTGTTTTTGATATGAAGCTAAACTCTCTTTCCTATTCACCGCTGCCATTTTATAATTTTCCAAATTTTAAATGTCCGGAGCAGCTTATTTATCTCGTGACTGATAATTTCCCGAGACTTGTACGTTCAACTTTACCGGCTGGCGTATTCAATGTACTGTATGATATTTCTCTTGAATCAATAGATTCATTTACTTTCGATGATGAAACATTATGCAAAGAGTAACCAATGGCTTCACTTGCTGATTTTTATCAGGACTTCCGTATGAATTTGAGTGTCAGGGCTGACACTAACTCCAAAGCGACTGCCGAAGAGTTTATGCACTATTTTACCGACCAATTGATTGACGCTGCGGAAATAGAAGGATTTGAGTATTGTTACTGCACTAAACCAGAAGAGGCTAAAATCAACGGCTATGATTTCACCGAAGATGGGGTATTGTATTTATTTATTGCCGATTTTGAAGACCTTGAGCAATTGAATAATATCAACAATGATGAAGCTGTAAAAATTATTCGCAGAGCTAAACGTTTTTTCTCGAAATGTTTAGAGAATGACTTTTACACTGGATTCGAAGAAACTTCGCCTGAATATGTTCTTGGTCGTCTTATCCGTGAGCGGCGTGCCGATATCAGCAAAGTTTCTTTATATCTGTTATCAGAACGGAACTTGAGTGTAAGAACCAAACGGGCGATACGCGTTTCTGACATTCAAAATATATCGGTTGATGTTCATATCTGGGATATCTCCAGGTTTTGTCGCATGATGGCATCTAACGGAGAACGAGAACCATTGAAAATATCTTTCTCCGATCTTACTGGCTACAATCTCCCTTGTTTACCTGTCGCTTCCCTTGGTGACAATTGTCAATACTATTTAGCAGTATTGCCTGGCGAAGTATTAGCTGGTCTTTATGATAAATTCGGCAGCAAACTGTTGGAAAATAATGTGAGATGCTTCCTACAGGCGCGTGGAAAAGTCAATAAAGGGATTATTGAAACAATTAAAATTTCGCCTCAGATGTTTTTTGCCTATAACAATGGAATAAGCGCTACTGCTGCATCAGTTGAAGTGAAAAGAACAGGAGATAATTTTCTATTGCTGGAATCAGTAAACGATCTACAAATCGTAAATGGAGGTCAAACCACTGCGTCGTTGTTGTATGCCAAACGAAAATATAATGCCGATCTATCGAAAGTTTCAGTTCAAATGAAACTTTCCATCGTTCCCAGTCAAATCAGCGAAACTGTGGTTCCAAATATATCGAGATATGCCAATACACAAAATCGTATAGTCGATGCTGATTTTGATGCAAACCATCCGTTTCAAATTAAATATGAACGTTTGTCAAGGCAGGTGGCTGCCCCACCAATTGCTGGTAATTTGCATGGAACATACTGGTTCTATGAACGAGCGCGTGGACAGTATGCCGATGAGCAGACAAAGATGACGCCTGCCGCAAAGAGAAGATTTCAGACGGATCATCCCAAATCACAGTTGATTTCGAAAACAGATTTGGGAAAATATGAAAATGTGTGGTTTGGCTGTCCTGTCTCTGTAAATAAAGGGGCGCAAAAAAATTTTGCTGAATTCGCTAAAAGGATAGAAAAAGAATGGAAGATAAATCAAGATATATTCAATGAGTCTTTTTTTAAGAAGTCTATCGCCCGTGCCATACTGTTTCGTAAAACAGAAGCAATGATCAATAAGCAGCCTTGGTACGGAGGCTACAGAGCTAATATTGTTGCCTATACTCTGGCTGTCTTGGCTGAAAAGCTCAAGCGACAAGGACAAACCGATTCCATATTTCAAGCTGTATGGAAAATACAAGCCATTCCTGAGGATGTTAAAAAAAATATAATAGAAATTGCCGAAGCCGTAAATACGAGTATTATGGCTTCCGCCGGGGTTTCTAATATTTCCGAATGGTGTAAAAAAGATGCTTGCTGGGACAGAATAAAGAACGAATTAACTTCCCTGATTTGTTCATGAGTTAGCGTTGATGCCGTGACAACGATATTTTACGCGAGGAAGGCCGAAAGATTACTTGTAATTCCTATAAGGAGCTGAAAATAATTAAATTTTATATTTTTAACAGTAAATAATTTAATTACACTCTCCTTAAAATTATTTTTTGCATCTATTCAGACAGTATTGGATATATTTGCATTGAAAAGAAACTTATTTGTTCAATTGTATTATATGTAAAGTTATATATTTTATTTCATTTTAGTCAAACGCTTATCTGTACTAGATGCAATTTATAGTCTTACATTATTTTATAGACGCAAAAAGATATAATTAATGCAATAAAAACAATAAATTTTTTATTATGAGCACAGATATCACTATGCACCCGCAATCTTTCCAGACCAAGGCTATTTTTATACTTCCAAAAGCCTTTTTCGACAACGTCTTTCAATCTATAAATATCAAAAGCTTTCTGTACGTCTTTAATATGATTGCTAATAAGTACGAACCATCTATTAGCCCGGCGGATAATTATGATAAAAGAGTTTATCCTTTGTTTCTCCAGTCTTCAGCATGCTCAAAGATTTATGCAGCTTCTATAGTCTGTTTATAGTATGGATATAAAATTACTATACCGTGATCGTATATAAATAATAAGGAGTATTAGATCTATCATAATTATCCGCCGGGTTAATAGTGTATCGACGGTAAAATTCGGTTACTCCCCCTTAAGCGATAACGGCGGGATAACCTCACAAAATTTGGGCACGTAAAAGGTAACCGAATTTAAGCGTCGATACACTAGTGTGTTCCAGTTCTGTTGCCAGATCATCCTCACGTAGTTTGACGGAATACCCTGATTTATGTTTATTGGACTTTTTCACGATGAAATAATGTTCAATTGATTCTCTGTGCAATGGGATTTTACCAAAAGGGGGGGTAATGAGCATTAAGGACCGTTCCCGCCTGGATGACCACTACAGCCGTGAGGCCAGAAAAGAAGGTTATCCGGCCCGTTCAGTTTTCAAACTGGCTGAATTTGACCAAAAATACCGGTTATTCCGGCCGGGCCAGAAAGTTCTGGATTTAGGCTGCGCCCCTGGCAGTTGGACTTTGTACACAGCCGAAAAAGTAGGTCCAGGAGGTTTGGTGGTGGGTCTGGATTTATCTGTCCCTCCCGGCAGTTTTCCAGGGAATGTCAGACTTTTGGCCGGAGATCTTTTGAAAGATGAAGAGTGGATAGATGAAATTTTAGCCCTGACCGGAAGCGGGTTGGAGGCAGTACTGTCGGATTTGGCCCCCAAGACATCCGGACGCAGGGAAGTGGATCAGGCCAGAAGCCTGGAACTGGTTGAGGCGGCCTGGTCCTGGACTAAAAAGCTTCTAACGCCCGGCGGTTTATTTTTATTTAAGCTCTTTCAAAGTCAGGACGGGGAAGACTATATAAAAACCATAAGGCCGTATTTTGGGCAAATCGTCCGCTTGAAACCCAAAGCTACCCGAAAAAACAGTCAGGAGATCTTTATATTGGGCCGGGGTTTTATTAGGCTCACAGATTGTTAATGTCACCCGTGCACGAAACTATTGAAGCTCTTTAAGGCGGATTTCTATGGCTTTGGCGTGGGCCGCCAGACCTTCGGCTTTGGCCAGGGTAATGATCGTTGGCCCAATCTCGGCTAAGGCCTCTTTACTTAAGTGCTGGAAAGAAATTTTTTTCAAAAACGTATCCACCGAAAGGCCGGAAAAAGCTCGGGCCGCACCTCCGGTCGGCAGAACGTGATTGGGCCCGGTGGCGTAATCTCCTCCCGGGACCGGGGAATGGGGACCTAGGAAAACTGAGCCGGCGTTTTTGACTCGGCCCAAGTGGCTTAACGGATCTTCTATGACCAGCTGGAGGTGTTCAGGAGCATACTCATTGGCCAGTTCAAAGGCTTCATTAAGATCTGCGGCTACTAAGATGGCGGCGTTGACTAAGGCCGACTCGACAATTTGGCCTCTTTCCATCCGGGCCAGTTCCTGATCCACGCCTCTGGCTACGGCTTCGGCCACTTTAGGAGAAGTGGATACTAAAACGGCGGCGGCCTGAGGATCGTGCTCCAATTGAGCCAGAAAGTCCCAGACCAAAGGCTGCGGGTCAGCTGAACTATCGCAGATGATGAAACCTTCCGACGGTCCGGCCGGCAGATCGATATCCACCTGCCCAAAAACCGCCATCTTGGCTGCCGTAACCCAGGAACTGCCGGGACCGACAATCTTGTCCACTTTCGGGAGCCCCAGCAGGCCGTAAGCTAAAGAGCCGACAGCCCAGGCCCCGCCCAGCTTATAGATTTCGGTGGCTCCGGCCATATGGGCGGCCACGAGAATCTCCGGCCGGGCTAAAAATCCCGGACCCGGGGGAGTTGCGGCTGCAATAGTCTCCACTCCGGCTGCCCGGGCCGGGGCAATGTTCATTAAAGCGCTTGAGGGGTAAGCCGCTCTTCCCCCTGGGATATAGACACCCACTTTGGCCAGGGGCCTGGTAATCCGGCCGGCCAGAAGGCCCGGTTTTATTTCCGTCAGCCACATGGGCCTCTCTTTTTGGCTTTCATGGAAGGTGCGGATATTTTCCAGAGCTGTTTTTAAAGCCGTAATCAGCCCGGGACCAACCTGTTTTTGGGCCGCAGCCAGTTCTTCCGGACTGACCAGGAGATCTTTTGGCGATAAATCATTTTTTAAAGCCCCGTATTCTCTGGTCAGTTCGGCCGCCGGCTCGCGGATTAAGCGATCTAATATAGCCCGGGTCGTGACCAGGGTCTCTTTGAAGTCGGCCATGGCCCGGTCTAAAATCCGGAGACGGCGGGATTTGGTCAGATCTTTGATTTTTTCAACAATGGGCACGGAAAAATCTCCCCAATCAGCTAATTAATATCGGCCCGGCGCTTTTGAAAAAAACATTTGATTAGTTCGGCGCAGGGTTCGGCAAGGATGAGGCCCTCTATTGCCAGGCGATGATTAAAACCCGAGAGGTTCTGGAGGTCTAAAAGAGAACCGGCCGCTCCCCATTTAGGCACCGGGGCCCCGTAGCAGACTTTGGCCAGACGGGCATGGATAGCGGCCATAAGACACATGGGGCAGGGTTCCAGGGTTGAAACCAGGGTTAATCCGGTCAGGCGGTAATTGCCCAAAATTTCCGCTGCCTGGCGGATGGCTAAGATCTCGGCGTGGGCTGTGGGATCGCACAGGCCTATGACTTGGTTATGGGCCCGGGTTATTATCTGACCCGAGGGGTCGACAATTAAAGCTCCGGCCGGCACTTCACCCTGCTGTTCGGCTTTCCGGGCCTCAACCAGGGCGGCGGCCATGAATAATTGGCTGTCACTGGGAGTTAATGGCATAAAAAAGATTCGGTCGGGACTGTCCATGGAGTCTCCTTAGATCCTGCTGGTCCTGATTTTAAATGACCCGGCCGGAAAAACCAAATGATTTTCACAGACCGGTTAACAGGGCCGATAGGTAAGGTGCGGGGCCTGGGATTTGATGAAGTCCTCCGGGCATACAAAACCCGGCTGGCGGGGGCGGGCGGTTTGACGGAAATAATTTTTCTAAATATAATGGAAAAGGAAATTTGTGAGCGACAAATCTACGGGTCCCCTTTTAGGCGGCGTTTACAAGTAATATTCATTTTGATAGAGTACTTATTTTTGTTTAGCTTAACGCTTATTAAGATAAAAACTAAAAAAATTTTTATATTATTCAACTTAATCTATATGTGAAAAGTCTCTTTTACATAGATATGGTTTTATTATTGATTGTCTGATGCCTTCAATTAACATGGTTCTGGCGGTTTAATCCCTACAGACCTGAACTAAGATTTTAGTTCAAGATCTCCTAAGCCCTTGTCGTCCCGGCCGGGACATTGAGATCCTGGTATCCTTAAAGACCGCCCCGGACCTTAGAAACGGCTAAAAACCGGATAACTTAACCTTTTTTCACGGAGACGTATTTTTATGACCGAAGACCGTAAGTATGAATTTACCTGGGAACTTATAGGGGATCTTGATACGGCCAGACCCAATTTGGGGCCGACCCTCCGGATCGAAGCCTACCGGCTTCTCCAGTTTTGCACCCGGGATATCCTGGAGCAGGAATATGGGACCGAAGCTGCGGACAGGATTTTTTTCAAAGCCGGAGCTCTGGCCGGACGTCACTTTTATGAAAATGTCTTAGATCATCAACCTACGGATATCAACGATCTGGTCAAGCAGCTGCAGACCGTGTTAAGGGACATAGGCATTGGAATTTTCAAGGTGGAAAAATTCTCCGAAAACCTGGAGTGTACCGTAACGGTGTCCGAAGATCTGGACTGTTCGGGTCTGCCGGAACTGGGCTACGGGGTTTGCGTGTATGACGAAGGTTTTATTGCCGGTATACTGGAATCTTTCACCGGCCGTGTCTTTGATGTCAAGGAAATAGACTGCTGGTGTACCAACGAGCGAACCTGCCGTTTTGAAGCCAAGCCGAAACCGGTAGAGAGCTAACGGTCTGGCCGGTTTGGGACTGTCTGACGGCTCTAGCTGACCTTAGCCGGCCTTACTAGGATTAAAAATTGGCAGAAGAGGCCCCCTTTAAAAACAGGATAAAAACTTTTACCAGGGCCCAGGCAGAGTCCATGTTCAAGTTTTTGGAAAAGGTAGTCATGGAGAGCAAAACACCTGTTTTGCCTCCTGAATACGCGAAGTGGGACACTTTTAACTCCCTTTATCAGCATACCACGGAAATCAAAAACGCCCTGAGCAATTTTGCCAAGGGCGACTTGGATCTGCGTCTGGTGAAGAAGGGGGCCACTTCCGGAAGCTTGAAGGCTATTTTAGCCAACCTCTCCCATCTGGCCTGGCAGTTTAAAGTTGCGGCTTCCGGCGATTACAGCCATACTGTGGACTTTATGGGGGATTTTTCCGAGGCGTTTAACCTGATGACTTCCTCACTGCGTAACCACGAAAAGGAGATTCAGGAAAAACAGGAAGAACTGGCCAAAATGGCCGAGGAGCTGCAAAAAGAGATCCACCGCCGGGACCAGTTTGAGGCGGCTTTAAAGGAAAGCGAGAACAACTACCGCAATCAGGCTCTTCATGATCCACTGACCCACATCTATAACCGGGCATACTTTAATGAGGCCGGCAAGAGGGAAGTGGAGTTTACCCGGCGTCAGGGCACTGATCTTTGTCTTTTAATGATGGATTTAGACCACTTTAAGCTTTTTAATGATACTTACGGTCATTTAAGTGGTGATTCAGCCCTTATTCATGTAACTAAAATCATTAATGAGCTGAAGCGGAATACTGACATCTTTGCCCGTTACGGCGGGGAAGAGTTTGTTTTACTGCTGCCCCAGACAAATTTTGCCGGCGGTCTGGTGATAGCCGAACGCCTGAAAACCGAGATTGCCGCCCGGCCTGATCCGGCGCCCAACTGCCATACTCCCCTGACCATCAGTATAGGTCTGGCCACTCTGTCCCAGGAAGATGCTCTGTCCGATTCTGATCCCTGCGAAGAAATATTAAGAAAACTCCTGGCTAAAGCCGATGAAGGGCTTTATATGGGCAAGAAAAGCGGCCGGAACCAGGTTTGTTGGGTAGGCATGGATCCTTTAAGACGGGAAAATTTACCAGAACCGGAACCGTCGGCGCTCCAGGAATCAAAGCTCCAGACTGCGGTGGCTCATATCCTCCCCTCGCTTATATCCGTTAAGCCATCGGATCTGATTGTTCCCGAGCCTGAACCTGAATTGGCGTCCCCAGCCGCGCCGGAGGAAAGGCTGTCCGATTCGTCAGCGGAAAGCCGGCCGGCTCAGATTATGCCTTCGCTGGGGACTTTGCCTATGGAGGCGGAAACCATTACGGCTTTAAGTGAGATTGCCGACAGCGGGCCGGGTTCCGGCGGTCAGATTCCTCCGCCCCTCCAGGGACCTTTGCCCAATAAATGAAAAAAGTCAGCTGAAAAACTGAGACAGCGGTTTTTTTATTTACAGATAATAGAATATAAAATAACAAAATTATATGTTAGACTGAAAAAGAGAGCAAACATTTCCCTGGCAATTTTAATAAGCATAAAGTATTAAATATAAACATTATTTGTCTTGTAAATGTCTAAATAACATAAATTTAAACCGCCCGGCAAAATCCTCAGAAACGCTCCAAAACCCGGCCATCTAACCTAAAATGCCCCACATCGGCTTGACTTTTTGGATTATGAGGTCTATCATTTTTGATAAGTTGGTTATTTTTTAAAATTAGAACCTGACAAAATTGAATTTTCCGGCATTTTTATCAATCCTACCCAGCCAACTTTAATTGTGAGGAATAGTTCCGGCTTGGCCGGGCCGGACAATTTGGGCAAGGGCCGCTCATTTCGTCAAATAATTTCTTTTTCCAAGCTGCCTGCCTTTAGAGATTATCAGAAGCTGCCTGTCTCCGGCATGGCCAATGGCAAGGATGTTGGCTGGTGAAAAACCTGACTTTAAGCCTTAAGATCGTTTTAAGTTTTTCTCTGGTTTTGCTGGCCACTCTGGTAATTATCCTAATGGCGGTCATGGCTCTGAAGGACGCCGGGAAAGAAGCGGAGTCGGCCCGAGCTCAGGCTTTTGAGCTGGGTTTCCGAACCGGTCAGGTTATTGGGGTGGGTTCTCAGTTTCCCCGGGCTTCAGAATCGGTCTTTGCTGACTATTTAAGATCTGACAGCCGGCCGGATAATGACAGTTTGACAGGCAGAGCCGGGCAGACCTATGGGTTTTTGGTCCAAAGCCAGGCCGAACTGGAAACTTTGACTGCCCAGCGGGCTAACGCGGCCGCCGGATTCCGGAGTAATTCTCTGGCCTGGGCCGAACAGCTTGGCCGGTCGGCCAAATCCGAAACTTTTTATGACTTAGTTGTCATGGGTCTCGGTCTTATGGAGCAGGACAGCCTGGACAGCCGGGCTTTTGACCAGTGGCTCAGCTCATTAAGGGGCGGGGAAGATAATCTCAGGCGCCAGAGTGACGGCTATGCGGGTTTGCCTGATTTAAAAGGCCCGGCCACGGATTTTGGCGAAAAATCCCGGCTGATTGAAGAGCAGCGGAAGAAGATTCTGGTTTACGATCATGGTTTATTAAAAGAGATTCAGGGCCATAAAGCCGATTCCGGGCTGGCCGTCAGAAATGTGGCGTTTAGTCTGGGGCTGGGTTTTTTAGGTCTGGCCGTTCTGACCGCTTTGCTGGTGCTCTACATTTTCCGCACAGTCATTAAGCCCTTAAGGCAGATTCTGGGCAGTTTAGAGCAGAGCGCCGGGGAAGTGACAGGTACGGTCCGCTTGCTTTCCGGTTCTTCCAAATCTCTGGCCAAAGGAGCCTCGGACAATACCCGGGCCGTGTTGGCGGCCATCTCCAGTCTGGAAGATTTATTGAATATGGCCAAGCGCAATGCCGGGCATTCCGATCAGGCCAAAGAACTGATGGATAAGGCCAAATCTTTTGTGGCCGAGGCCAACGCCGCTATGGGGCAGATCTCTTTGGCCATGGAAGAAATAAAAAGCAGCGGCCAGGCCAGCAGCCAGATAGTAAAATCAGTTGAGGAAATAGCCTTTCAGACTAATATTCTGGCCTTAAATGCGGCAGTTGAAGCGGCCCGGGCCGGGGAAGCCGGAGTCGGTTTTGCGGTCGTGGCCGATGAGGTCCGCAACCTGGCCAACAGCTCTTCTGAAGCGGCTAAAAATACCACTTCCATGCTGGCCGGCAGCATCAGAAGAATAAATGACGGGGCCCAGCTGGTCAGTCAGGCTGAGGCCAGTTTTGTGTCTTTGGTGGCCACCTCCGATGAAGTGGCCGAGCTGGTGGATAATATCACCCAAGCCTCCCAGAGCCAGGCCAGAGCTATCCAGGATGTTCACCAGTCCATAGCCATGATGGATAAGGTTACTCAGGAAAATGCGGTTGAGGCAGCCGATACGGAAAATATATCCCAGGCTTTAAACAGCCAGGCCACGCTTTTGAATCGGACTATCCGGAAGATTGCTTCTATCCTCCATGGCTGGAGTATCGGCTGGCAGCCGGCGAAAGGCCAGGAGTCCAAAAAAGCCAGGGTGACTTCCTTAAGCGCGATCAAAGAAAAGGAGCCGGCTCCCAAACCTATGATCCAGTCTAAAAAAGTCAGTCAGAAGGCTTTGGACAATGTGTTGCCCATGGATGATGATTTTTAAGGGAGCAAATACTGAGGCCGGCTCCGGCCGTCTCAAAATGTGGTATAGTAACAAGATAAGTTTTGGATTATTTTCTTAAATCACTCCCAGGTCTGGCCGATACACCGGGCCGGCCGCTACGGGCGATATCCAACCTTCTAAAGACGGAGCAGCTTCATTGCTAAAATATGAATGTTTCCGAGTACGAAAGCCAATTTCCGTTTTTTTGGGAATAGGACTTTTGTTTTGGCTGGGCTTTTTATTATTCCGGCCAGCCGGTCTCTTGGCCCAGCCGGAACCCACGGACAGCACCATTACTCTGACTAAGACCGTGGAAGTCTATACCTTTGAAGATCTGACTTTTACCATAGACTCTTATACCGTAGCTCATGGGGACAATTTAGCCGGCATCCTCAAACAGCGGGGTTTATGGCCTTCAGTCCCTAACGCCAACCGGGAGGCCCAGCTTATCAGGTTGGTTAAACAGCTTAATCCGGCCATTGCCAATCCAGATCTCATTGCACCGGGTCAGGATCTTTATCTGCCCGCACCCAGAGTCGCAGAACCGGAAAAAGCTCCCGAACCGCCGCCGCTGCCGGTGGAAGACGATTTGCCGCCGGGGGCGGTTTCTTACGAAATGGCCGGACAGCCGCCGCAGGCACCTCCGTCACCTCCGCCGGTTCAGTCGTCCGGCTCTTCCCGGGCCATTCCTCTGCCGACTCAGGAATTAGACGATCCCAGCCGGGCTCCGTCCGTGACCGCGCCTCCGGCCCCGGAGGCTCCGGCCGAGCCGTCGCCGGCCCCAGCTGCCCCCGGACGGAACCGAAGAGAGGTTCAGGGCAACGACGGCCCTTTAGATACGGCTCCCGACGGGACAGTCTATAGGACAGTTACTGTCCGCAAAGGCGATACATTAGAAAAGCTTTTGAGGCGGGAAGGGGTGGATCCGGACCTTATTTACCGGAATCTGATTAAAGTTACATTATCCCTTAATTCCAATTTAAAAAATCCCAATATCATTGTGGCCGGTGCCCAGCTGAGGATTCCCACAGACGGCGGTTATCAGGCCGGCTACTCTTCTCCCCGGTCCAGAACCCAGGCTCCGGATATGGCTGTAACTACAGCCGAGCAGACTCCCAGGGCTCCGGTTATTGCTGCCAGCCGTCAGGTTGGCGACCAGAGACTCCGGACCCCTGATAAGACCCCAGAGAGAAGGACCAACCCCAAATTTACCATCTCCACCAAGCGTCAGCCGCCGGCCCCCATGCCGACAGCCGATTCCCAAAATGCCAGGACTATTCTGGGAGTTATCTTTACCCGCTTAGGGGAGACGTTTACCAACAAAGGGCGCCTTTTTCTGCCATTGGACGAGCCGCCCCATTTTGATATTGATACGGCCTCAATTCCGGTCATTGAAATGAGAAACGGCCACCGGATAGTTCTGGACATGAGCCGCAGCCTGGGGGTGGATCTGATAAAAAGGACCCGGGAAAAGTACCCGGACTACATGATCTTCCAGCCCACCAGGGGCGAGGCCATGGAGAAGGTCATAGAGCGTCTGTGGCCCATGTGCTCCTATTACCGGATCTACAACAGAACCCAGTCCTTTGAAGGGGGCCGGGACGTTAAACTGAAAATTACGGCTGACTGGCTTATCTGGCCCACAGCCGAAGACTGGAATCGGGGTCAGCCGGTCATTGTTAACTTTGCCCCGGCTCCGGATAACGCCACTCCCCAGGCCTGGGTCAGGTTTTTGGCCAATCACGGCATTACGGTCATTGATTTATATAAAGGTCTGGCTCTGGCCGAACCCAATAAATCACCCACGCCTATTAATAATTTTACGGTCATTGAGGTGGACAGTCAGAATCCTTCGGCTTTTGCTTCGTCTCTTATTAAATCCTTCGGCTTTTCTCCCCGTTTAGGCATTAAAGTCGAGCTGACCAGGGGCCGGATAGTCACCGGCGGCGCCGAGCTGGGCCCCAATGCTGCACCTCCGGTGTTCTGGGAAGCCGGGCCTAGCCGGATAGTTCTGGAATACGGGGATCTGTCCAGCGAGGACCTGGAAGTATTAAGGCGCAATGATTTTAAAGTCATCTCCTCCGGCAAAGATATCCAGTCGGTTTTAAAATCAGTCCTGGCGGCTTTGGACATCAAGCTGGAATCAGGTCTCGTCCTGAACGGCAGCTCAACAGGGGGACCAAATATAGATATGACCATCAGCGGTCAGAGCTTTTTCTACGGCGGCCGGTCCTACTTATTTACCAGCGTTGCGCTGCCTGACAATATGGTGGCTTTAGATCCTAACCAGAATACGGTCGTTTTGCATTACCGGGCGGCTCAGAGCCAGACGGTTCCTTCGGCCGGTCAGGGGCCGCCCGTAAGTTCAGCAGATCCTCCGCCGACCGTTATTCAGACCCCGCCGCCGTCCGAGTCCGGCCCTGGGACGGCCGGGGACGGTCAGATTGAGGTCACTGACCTCAGCTAGCCGGTTGGCCGGCTGGGGTAAAAGGTCGGGGCACGCGCCTTTTACGTTCACAGACATTAGACAGTTTCAAAAGATGTTGTGGAAAGTTTCCATTGGGGTCAGTCCCGGAGAAAAAGACATAAGCCCGACTGCCGGGTTGGCTAGTATTTTGGCTGCCGGCGGTTTAAGCGGAATTACGGCCCGGCTCTCCAGAAGCCTCAACGGAGATGCCCCGGTCACCCAGTCCCGGATTACTTTCAGTCCCGAACTGGCAGCCCAATTAGGTCTGACCCCGGAACTGCTGGACGGAGACGGGATTGAACTTCTGACGGAACTTCTTCACCCTCAGGATCAGGAAATCTTTGCGGCTCAGGTCACGGCCTGCCTGTCCGGCACGCAGGACGGCTTTCACTTAGATCACTTAATCTTTGTGCCCAAAGAAGGCAGGTGGCATCAGGCTCAGACCTTTGCCGGCGTGACCAGAGGGGAAGAGCTTTTAATTACCGGTTTTTTCAGGATTCTGAATCCGGTGGCCCAGCGGGACGATTACCAGTCTCTGGGGGCCGACTACGCCACCAGTGAACACTACAAGCTCATGATGGACAGTATGTCCGAAGTCTGCAGCCTCTGGGACACTTCCTTCAACCATCTGGATTCCAACGAAGCGGTGGTGCCTTTGTTCGGGCTGCCGAATAAAAGCTCCTTCAACGATTACTTTAACTCTTTATCGCCTCCCTATCAGCCCGACGGTCAGTTTTCCGAAGAGGCTTTCCGGGGTCACCTCCAAAAAACCTTTGCTGAAGGCCATGATGAGTTTGAATGGCTTTTTCAGACGCTGGAAGGCGACCCCATCCAGACCGATGTCAATCAGGTCCGGGTCCACACTCCCAGAGGCGACATTTTAGTCAGTTTTATCCGGGATATAAGGAGTCTTAAAGCCACCGAAGCTGCCGTCGAAAGGGAACGATCCCTTCTTCAGAAGATACTGGACAACAGTCCCATTGCTTTTTTGGTCAGTGTCGGCGGTCTCATAAGATTTTTTTCGCCTTTTGCCCGGCAATCTCTGGGACTGACCATTGACGAGCAGCTGTCCCGAATATTTGCCAATGAGGAGCAGTATAATTTTATTTTAAAGTCACTGGAGAAAAAAGGCCGCCTGGCCTGGCAGGAAACAGTGATTTATGACGGGGACGGCCAGGTAAGGCACATGCTTTTAAATGCCTTTAAAACGGAATATTACGGAGATATAGGCTATCTGTTCTGGCTTATGGACATCACCGAAATGGTGGAAAAGGAACACGCTTTATCTATGGCCAGAGAGCTGGCCGAGGCCAGTACTAAGGCAAAAAGCGAGTTTTTAGCCAATATGAGCCACGAAATCCGGACCCCCATGAACGCCATCATCGGGCTTTCCCATTTAACTTTGCAAAGTGAACTTGACAAGCAGCAGTACGATTACGTCAACCGAATCTTAAAAGCCGCCAAAACACTGCTCAGGATCATAAACGATATCCTGGACTTCTCCAAAATTGAGGCAGGCAAACTGGAGATGGAGCATATTGAGTTTAACTTGGATGAGATAATTTCCGAGACCATGGATCTGATAGCCATCAGAGCCTCAGAAAAAAATCTGGAGTTTTACTTGGATATGCCTGAACATATTCCCCAGACTGTCATAGGCGATCCGGTCAGGCTGTCACAGATACTGAATAATTTAGTCAGTAACGCCATTAAGTTTACCGCCCAGGGAGAAGTGGGCATAAAAATGGAAATGGTCGATGACGAGATCCCCCAGGTCATGACGCTGAAGTTTACGGTTAGGGACTCTGGTATCGGCATGACTCAGGAAGAGATGAACCGCCTTTTTACGCCGTTTTCCCAGGCCGACACCTCCACGACCAGGCGTTACGGGGGCACCGGCTTAGGTCTGACCATCACCAAAAGGCTGGTGGAAATGATGAACGGCCAGATTTGGTGCCAGAGCGTACCCAAACAGGGCAGTTCCTTTATTTTTACGGCCCGTTTCGGACTGGCTGAGGCCTGGCAGAAGGATAAAACCCCAAAACCCTTTGCCGGACGGCTGGCTCTGGCCATTGACGATAATCCGTCAGCCTTGCATATTTTAGCCTCCAATCTTATGTCCGCCGGCTTTACCGTATCCAGGGCCTCATCGGGGGAATCGGCTGTCAACCGCATTAAAGCCAACCGCTTAAAAGGCGAACTGGAAGTGCCGGACATTATGCTGGTCGACCATAAAATGGTCAAGCTGGACGGCTTAGAGACCATAAGCCAGCTGTATCATGAATTTGCCCCGGCTAAACCGGTGGCTGTTCTGATGGTGTCCGGCCTGACTCCGGACGGTATTCAGGATAAGATCCAAAAGCTGGACATTAAAACCGTCTTATCAAAACCAATATCCCAGGCCAACCTTTTGGCGGGTTTGACCGGTCTTTTGAACAACACGTCCAATATTCCGGCCAAGCCTAAACCCAAGGCCGATTACACCGAAATGCTGACCCATTTGAAGGGCCGGCTCATTTTATTGGTCGAAGACAACGAGGTCAACCAGCTGGTGGCCTCAAAAATTTTAAAGAAAGCCGGTTTTGAGGTCAAAATCGCCAATAACGGCTTAGAAGCGCTGGATATGGTCCAGAAGGGCAATTTTGATCTGATCCTGATGGATATCCAGATGCCTGAAATGGACGGCTTGACCGCGACAAAAGAAATCCGTAAGATGGACCGGTTTAAGGATCTGCCCATAGTGGCCATGACTGCCCACGCTATGAGCGGGGATAAAGATCTCTCCCTGGCTGTGGGTATGAACGATCACGTCACAAAACCTATTGATGTGCCGGAACTGTTCCGGACTTTAGTCCGCTGGCTGCCTGAAGAAGTCAAACCCGTCTAGGTTTTTTATCCTCTCTTTCCGGTCAGTGAAAACTTAATCAGTCAGGTGTTATAATGTGTATAACGCTCGAAGGAGCTCTGGATACAATGAGCTTTAAGGAATTAAGCATAGGCGATCAGGATGTTTTTCGGGAAGCGGAGCAGGCTTGTCCTCTGACCACCTCAGATGTCAATTTCACCAATATGTTCATATGGAACGAATATTACCATTTTACCTGGACAAAAGCTTTTGATTGCCTTTGTCTTCTGGCTCACCCCGAAAATTCAGACCCCTTTGCTCTGCCTCCTTTAGGCGGGGGCGATAAAATGAAGGCGGCTGAATTTCTGTTTAATGAATTAACTGTGCCTAAAATGTCACGGGTGCCCCAGGAACTGGCCGACTTAATGGGGAAGCTGCGGCCTGACTGGAAAGTGGAATCCGATCCCGATAATGACGATTATGTCTATCTGTCAGAAAAGCTTATCAATTTAAGCGGCCGCCGGATGCATCAGAAAAAAAATCACTATAATAGTTTTGTGCAGAATAACCGGTATGAACTTCTGGAGGTGACAAGGGATCTCATTCCGGAGCTTTCAACCGTGGAAGATCTGTGGCTGACAGCCAAAACGGAAAAAATCGGACTTCAGTCCCATCTGATTATGGAGAAAAAAGCCGTTCATCTTTTACTGGCCAATCTGGAGACCTTAAATCTTCATGGCCTGGCCATCCGGATTGGGGGTAAAATAGAGGCTTTTACCATCGGTGAAGTCTTGAATCCGGATACGGCTGTAATCCATGCGGAAAAGGGCAATCCCGACATCCGGGGCATTTACGTGGCCCTGTGCAGTAATTTTTGCCGCCGCTACTATGGGGCCATGAAGTACATTAACCGGGAACAGGATTTGGGCCTGCCAGGCCTCAGATTTTCCAAAGAGTCTTTAAAACCCGATCATATGTCCAGAAAGTATGTGGTTACTTTGGAGCAGTTTTAGGCCAAAACCGGCCTGGGCAGGCTTTATTCAATTTACCGGGGCCGGTCATTCCGGTTTTTGTCAAAAGCAGCGGTTATTTACTGGCGCTTTTGCTGATGGAAATGGATTTTTGGAATCCCGGCCCCTGGCGCTTGAAATATGAAAAATCTGCAAAAATATTTATTTGGAGATCTGTGCGGGAGGACACAACAAGGGTGTCCAATACTGCGGCTGACAGCCTCCTGGTTATGTAATTATAAATTGTTTTCAAGACCGCAGTAATGTTAAATATCAGCAATGGATGCATTTCATGGACAGAATACTCACTTTTGCGTAAAATATTATCCCGGCGGATAATTTTGATAAAAGAGTTTATCCTTTGTTTCTTCAGTCTTTAGCATACTCAAAAATTATGCAATTTCTATAGTCTATTTGTAGTATGGTTAAAGAATTATTATACCGTGATAATCTATAAATAATAAGGAATACTTGATCTATCATAATTATCCGCCGGGTTAATAAGTCAGTCAGCTGTGACGCGCTTTCAGGGATAACCGCTCCAGTGTTAAGGAATTTAGCACCAGCATTATTGTCTTTAATTACTGCTCCTTTAAAATCGGCAATTGGCGAAAGATCCCGGGCGGCCTTACTGTCCGGTCAAGAAGATTTGAACGTTTGGACTGACGCGTCTTAAGGCAGTGATCTCCAGAAATTTAACATCTGCAAATAAAAAATTTGTGCCGGCCTCCGGGTCAGGCCAAAGTTAAAGATGATTGCGTAATATGAAGAGGAGGCTAGGCAGTGACTGTGGCTGCTGGCAGATGTTCTGGCCAAAAGACCAAAGTTTTGAACGGCAAATCGCTGAATGGTTTGTTTTGGTGAATATTGCTTTAATATAAGCAATTTATATATCTTTAGAGATTAATACGATTTAAATACATCTTTTTTTATTTTTATTGCTCTGTTAATATTTTTAGTAGAATAATTTTTGGAAAATTAACGATATTTTGATGATCTTGAAAGTCTGGTTGAAAAAACAGTCGTTTAATGGTAAAGTAAAAGGCTAAACCAGAGGAGGTCAGGAGAGAAGTACATGAGTCCGTTCCCCAGAGTTGAACCCAAAAGATTTAACCCGAATGTCAAGGGTTGGCTGGGGGTGATATTAGCGGTCTTTCTACTTTATACTCCTTTTGGCTGCTCGTCGGTCTCCGATGAGGATATGGAAAATTTGCGCCTGGAGACATTTGCCCTGGAAGCAGAACTGGCCGCAGCCCGCCAGGAGGCGGCCGTTTTAGATCGGGCTTTGACCAGTGTTTATAAAGAGCGCGATGCTTTAGTCGATCAAATTGCCCGGGCTACGGCCGAATTAAACGGTCAGCCCCTGCCGGAAGGACCTTTGGCCGGCGGGACGGTTCAGGCCGGAACGGGCGGTCAGCCGGGGCCGAATCAGTCCGGTCAGCCAAGAACGTATCGGGCCCAGACCGGGGATTCTTTGTCCGGCGTAGCCAGCCGATTCGGAACTTCTGTTCAGACGCTTCTGGATTTAAATCCGTATCTTAAAAACCGGACTAATCAGATGGTCTGGGTGGGCGATGTCCTGACCCTTCCGGCCAGATAAAAAGGTCTGAAAATAATATAGATTCCAGAAATAATTAAATTTTTGCGCCTTTTTTTATTGATAAATTGAGAGAGTTTTATAATTCACTTTTTATTGGCAGTTAAAGAAAATATTCAATTTCAGAATGACAAGACAGACCCTTAAAAAAGTTCGGCGGATGGTCGTCAAGGTCGGCAGCCAGCTTATCTGCGGGGATAAAGGTCTGGCCATGGGCCGGGTTAAGGCTCTGGCCGGGCAGATGGCTGAACTTAAAAGGGTGGGGCTGGACTGTGTTCTGGTCACCTCCGGAGCGGTGGCATTGGGCTTCAGTAAACTTGGTTTAAAGGAAAGGCCCGGGACTCTCCGCTTAAAACAAGCCTCAGCCGCAGCCGGTCAGGTCGCATTAATGACAGCCTGGGAAAAGGCCTTCGGGGCGTTTGGCCATAAAGTGGCCCAGATACTCTTAACGGCCGATGATCTGGCCAATCGCGTCCGTTTCCTTAACGCCCGCCACACCATGACTACCTTACTGGAAAACGGGCTCGTTCCGGCCATTAATGAAAACGACACTGTGGCTGTTGAGGAGCTTAAAGTTGGAGACAATGACACTTTAGGCTCTCTGGTGGCCAGTCTGGTCGAGGCGGATCTTTTTATTAACCTGACCGATCAGGACGGGCTTTTTGACAGTGATCCCCAAAAAAATGCAAAGGCCAAATTGATTGAGACAGTGGACAAAGTCACCCCGGACCTCTTAGCTTTAGCCGGCGGTTCCGGGCCCTTAGGTACCGGCGGCATGTTCACCAAAGTCCGGGCCGCCGGTCACCTGGCCGAAAGAGGGGTGTCCAGTCTGATTGCCAACGGCCAGACCCGGGATATCTTACTCCGGATAATTGACGGAGAAGCTTTGGGCACTTTTTTTAAACCGGCCCGCCACCCCAGGGGAGCTTATAAACACTGGCTGGCCATGGCTGCCCGCCCAAAAGGCAAGCTCGTGGTTGACACCGGCGCCGCAGTCGCTTTAAAAGAGCGGGGCAAAAGTCTTTTGCCCGGCGGGGTGGCCGGAGTGGAAGGGCTGTTCGCGGCCGGCGACGCAGTTTCCGTCAGTCTGTCCGACGGGGAACCTTTCGGCATAGGGCTGGTTAATTACAGCGCCCCGGAAGTGGGGCAGATTATGGGTTTCGGGAGTCAGGAAATAGCCGATCGGCTGGGTTACAGCCATTCTGACGAGATCATCCACCGCGACAATCTGGTCATTTTTCCCGGTTAATTAAATTGACGTTTTAGGGATTTATTCTCAATGAAAATTAAATGCTTGGGCGCTGTCAGGACTGTCACCGGTTCGTGCTTCCAATTGGATAATTCTTCGGGCGGCTTGATCCTTTTAGACTGCGGTCTTTTTCAGGGGGGCCGCCAGACTGAACTCAGAAATTTTAATACTGACCTCTATAAACCCTCGGAAGTTAAAGCGGTGGTCATAACCCACGCCCACATGGACCACTCCGGTTTAGTGCCCAGACTGGTTAAAGCCGGTTACCGAGGCCCGGTTTACGCTACCGTGGCTACCTGCGAACTTTTGAAAATCCTGTGGCAGGACGCCGCCCACATCCAGTCTCAGGAAGCGGTCTGGAAATCCCGGAAGAATAAGCGTCAGGGCCAAAGGACGGTTGAGCCTTTGTATGAAGAAGAAGACGCTCTGCTGGCCAATACGCTTTTATCGCCCCTGCCGTCTAATCAGGCGGTTGAGATTCAGCCGGGCGTTTTTCTGACCCTACTGGCCGCCGGACACATTTTAGGAGCCGCCAGCGCTTATTTGGTGGCCAGCTGTCAGGGACGGACGGAGCGGATTTTATTTTCCGGGGATTTAGGCCGCCAGGGCCAGTTATTGATACCCGACGCCCAGATTCCGCCTGAGTCCGACATGATCTTCATGGAAACGACTTACGGTAACCGGCGCCACAAAGATTTGGACACTTCGGTGGATGAACTTATCTCCGTTATCCATCAGGCCAGAAAGTCCGGAGGGAAGGTTTTGATTCCGGCTTTTGCCGTGGAAAGAACCCAGGAAATTCTTTTTTTGCTGTCCACTTTATGGCATGAGGGCAAAATCCCCAGAGACATACCCATTATCCTGGATTCGCCTCTGGCCACCGCCACCAGCGGAGTCTATGTCAAAAATCAGCACTTATTTGACCAAAAATCCCGGGAACTTATCCGAAACGGCTTCAGCCCCTTAACCATGTCCGCCTTGACAGTCACCAAATCCATGGAGGACAGCCAGAAAATTAACCAGATCCAGGGTTCGGCCATTATTGTGGCCGGCTCCGGCATGGCCAACGCCGGGCGGATTCTTCACCATCTGAAGCACAATTTGTGGCGCGATAACTGTCACGTTGTCTTTGTCGGTTTCCAGGCTCAGGGCACGACCGGCCGGAGGCTGGTAGACGGAGCCGAGGCGGTTAAGCTCTTCCGGGAATCGGTGGTAGTTAACGCGAAAATCCATACCATCGGAGGCTTTTCCGGCCACGCCGATCAGGCCGAACTGGTGGAATGGCTCAGGCCCCAGATTCATCAGGGCCTGAAGGTAGTTTTGGTCCACGGGGAAGAGTCCGGCACCGTGGCTTTTCAGAAGCATTTAAAAGAGCTGTTTCCTGAATTGGAGACCGCGATTCCTTACTGGCGGGAGGTCATTGAGGTGGAGGGTCCGGGCCTGAAGCCTGAAGAAGTCCCTGAACCCGAACCGATGATGGCTGTCAGCTGGAGTCAAAGTTTTCAGGAGCGTCTGGAGAGAATTGCGGCCATTATGGCCGACCGGCCGGTGCCGTTGGGCCCTTCCGAACTGGCCAATCTGGAAAACTTACTCAATCAGGCCGAGGAGATGATTTTAAGGCCATAGACTTTGGGAGCTTAGGGGACTCTTCAAAACAGATGCTCCATTAGTGATTTTTTATTTCAAAAAATATATAAACTATAAGGCATAAAAATTGTTTTAATTTGTATTTTAAAATAAATGATTCGTTTTTTTGATATATTATGATAAATTTATTGTATTAATGTAGAAATTAAAATCAAACAGAGGTCTAAACAACTCTCTTCCCATCTCAGCGAGCGAGATCTGCGTTTATTTGTGGCCGTGGAGGCTAATATTTCTTTTCTGCCTAGATACAGTCTGACGATCTGCACCGACTCTCCCGGCAGCGGCTACAATCCCTTCATGCCCCAACGCCTCAGCGAAAGCTCTCAGAAACAATCGTTAATGCCTTTCGTCTGTAGTTGGCGCCGGAAGGGCATAAGCCCTATTTGTGACAGCCAGCTTATCTTCCATAAAGCTGGTATTTCATAAACGCCTCAGATACTGCAGTAATTTTTTAACAGGCCCTTAGCCCGAGTTTACAAGTTATGAGAGGTTTGTCAAATTATTTAATAATTTCAATATGTTACGAGACATATCCTAGATAAACAAATTATAATTCTAAAAATTTAGTGCCTGCTAATAAAGCCGCCCTCAACGCCTTATTAATTTCTAAACACATTATAAATAAAACTTAAAGATGTATATAAATAGCTGATTAGAATTATTATAAGGTAAAATACTGTTTTTTATAATTGATCATCCGAGCCGTTTTGCTCGCCGAACAGGAACGAAATTTTATTGTCCTGGCCATAGATAAACTTACATTTTTGTGGGAAAATTGGATTAATTTTTTTCTTCTCTGCAGACTTATTCGATTTTTTTAATAAAACCTTTTTATCATATTTTAAATTAAAAAATGATATTTGAAAATTAATTAGATTATGAAATAATTAAATTACAACCTATAAAATAGCCTTGCAAGGGAAAAACCATAGTAAATTTTTTTTTCTACAGACACTTGACAAATAAAGATGATTGGAGTTAAAATTAAATTCATAGATAAACTACTTTGGAGTTAGTCACGGAATGGCCTATATTACTCACAGGAAATCCGGCAATAATACCTACTATTATATAGCACGATCCGAATGGAAAAATGGCAGATCCCACCAAGTGATAATTGACCGGTTAGGGACAGCCGAACAACTTTTTGCCGCCAGAGCTGACATCCAGTCCAAAGCCGAAACACCAGAAACACCCGAAACTAAACATCCTGACATTGTAAGAGTTCTCAGCTTTGGAGCTGAGGCCGCCCTATATGACCTTTCCGAAAGACTGGGTGTTGCAGACATAATTAATAAGTATGCAAAAAAAAGGAGCCAAGGCCTTTCAATCGGGTCATATATTCAACTGGCGGCCATCAACCGCGCCATTGCGCCTGTCAGCAAACTGTCTTTTTTCCAATGGTTCAGGCAGACTTCCTTAACCGGCATGTTCCCGGATGCTGCAAAGCATTCCTTGTCCAGCCAAAGCTTTTGGAATCATATGACTGGACTTGATCAAGAACAGATTACTGCCATTGAGGATGAACTGACTGCGGTTATTGTCAATAAGTATAAAGTTTCGACCGGGAGCCTTTTGTTTGATAATACCAACTTCATGACCTATATTGACACTTCCAATCCGGCTGCAATCCCGCAACGCGGCCATAGCAAAGAAAAGAGAACTGACCTTAAGATTATCGGCTTGTCGCTAATGGTAAGCCCGGAATTCAACATACCTTTATTCCATGAAATATATCCTGGGAATAAATGCGATTCAAAACAATTTATAGATATTATTGATAAATTAAAAGCAAGAAGCGCCCTAATGTCAGATGATAAAAACGATACTACTTTAATATTTGATAAAGGAAATAATTCTGAAAATATCGTCGCTATGCTTGAAGATGATACGATTCAAAAATACCATTTCGTTGGCGGGCTGCGTCTCAACCAGTGCCCGGAACTATTGGAAACGGAAAGAAATCAATATGCCCCGCTGGTTGGCGCGCAGTTCAAAAAGGCTTCTGCCTTCAGAACTCAAAAGGAGGTCTGTAATCAATTGGCAACTGTGCTTGTCACCGATAACCCGTGCCTTCGTGATTCGCAGTTGGTTGGCATTGAGGCCAATATGGATAAATGTAAAAAGTCGCTGCAGGCACTGAAAGACAGATTGCAGCTTAGGGCTGAAGGAAAGATCTCTAAAGGCAAAAAGCCAACATTCGACTCTGTGTCAAAAAATGTTAAAGACATATTATCAGCTGATTATATGAAAAAAATATTCAAGTTCAATATAGGCATAGGCAATGATAATCATATATACATTGATTACTATATAGATTATAATTCTTTAGATATTGTTAAAAGCAATCACCTTGGAAAAACCATTTTGTTTACCAATAGAAATGATTGGAGCAATGAACAAATCGTTGCAGCATACAGGGCTCAGTTTCACGTGGAGGAAGATTTCAGGCAAATGAAGAACATCAAATATCTTTCATTCAGGCCGGTCCGGCATTTCACAGACAGGACGATAAGAGTTCATGCCTTTTACTGTGTTTTAGCTTTGACATTATGCTGCTTGCTCAAGCTCGAAATGAATGAATTGGGGCACGATATATCAATCAATAGATTGCTGACAGAACTCAATAGCGCTAAACAAGTTTTAGCCATTAATTTTGGTGAAAAAAAGGATCAGCAAAGAGTTACCTCTTATTTCAGTGAGTCTTCAAATATTTCGCAAGATTATATTAACAAATATCATCTCCAAAGATATGGGGCAAAATTGTAGAAAATTGCCTGAGAGTTTGTCTAGACATAAGAGGGAAAAACCGTAATAATTTCAGCTAGTTATAAGGATATGCTAAAATAACTTGTAAACTCGGGTTAGGGAAACAAATAGGGCAGCCGGATTGATGGAGTTGTTGAAGGCAGTGGCCATTGTCAGACACCTGAGAATGTCCGTTGTCTGTAATGCATCTAATACGGCGGAAGTATTGAATTTTATGGAAAAAATGGCACCCCGGCTGATGGATATGGAGTTGGACCGGCCATGGTCATTGTCAGAAACCTTGTGAAGGTCCGTATCAGTTATTTAAGAAGGCGAGAATTTTAATGGGAGCTGCGGCAAACTCATGTAAACGCGGACAAGCTTATCGTCTCAATTCCTGGACAAAATCCTCCGTCTATTTTTGGACAATTTGGCCCGGGAACAACAAGATCTGCTGCTTGACGGCTGACTGGCAAGATTCCAAAAGACCAAATTAATGGACACACTGCCATTGTGGTTGGAGGGTTGGATACTCCCATGAATTTCTGATCCGCTTTTTGGTGTATTCAAAGGCTTTCCCGGATGCTCGGGTCAGTCTCTCCCAGTGGAAGGCTCTGATGCCGAGCGGGTACGATTTTTCCCTGCAGGAAACAACACAACAGTAAACCCAGCATAATAAAGTGATATTTTTATTAGTTCATTAATGGGAATTTACTAAAAATATTAGTAATATTTTAATGATATTTTAAGTGATACGATAGTTTTTAATCAGATTGCAGTTCAACATATATAATAGATGTCATAATATTTATAAGTAAAGATAATGGAACGGAAAATAATGAAGAAATATAAAAAAATTTTTTGGAAAAATCTTCTATATAAGTTGAATGAGTGAAAGTAAAAATTTGGTATAAAAAATCTGCATTTTGGTTGATAAAAATACTTAAATAGATTAAGATTGTAGAAAATAGGCTAATTATATAATAAAAAATAAATAATATGAAAAAAATTAAAGTCATTTTTGCTTTGATTATTTTTGAACTAGTGAATGATCTGCTTTTTTTAAGACTTTCATTGTAATTGAAGTAATCATTAATAAAAATTGGTAATATTAAAAATTTACTGCTGAAAAAATATATAAAAATAAATATATATATAAAAATAAGTATAATAGCTAAAATTGAAGCTAATTCAGGAGGTCCAAGTGCTAAAATAGGATCAAAAATGGCACCAGAAATAATAAATAGGAACAAATAAGCTAAAAAAACAATAATATAATATATGCAAAAAACTGTAAAATAAAAAGATAATGAAATAATACGGCGTAAAAAAAACAAATAAAATTCTTTAAGGTCGAAGTATGTGTCTGATACTTTATTTACAACATGATACGATATTCCTGAAGAGAGTATATAAAAAAAATAAATAAAATTTGAATACCAATATATCTAAAAAAGAACAAGATATCGGGTAAAAATTTATGTATAGCTATATATATTAAAATATAAATACTATATAATAATATAAGACAAATTATAAATATATATTTATTATTTATTAAATAATAATAATATGTCTTTTTTAATACCGTTGATATATAAAAATTATTTTTAGAAATCATAGTTGCCTTTATATAATACTTAGAATTAAAATATATTATAAAAACCTGAAAAACTTTAAGGGTCAAAGCCGATATGGAGTTATAGAATCCTTTTGAAGTCGTTAAAAATACACTAACAGACTAAAGGTCCCGCGCTTTTGCCAGACAGGGATTTTACTTTTAGGCGTGGACTTTTGGCAAGACCGTCAGTCGCAATGGAAGAAGCCTGTCCCCGATGTTTCGGACAGGGACATACACTAGCCAGGTAAATCATTATCCGGTTTGGCGGCCAAATCCTGATTCTCACTGTTGCGGCACCGGCTATGTGCCCCAAGTTCAGTAACCTGGAAGTTAAGGCCGGCACGGAAATGGTCAGTTCCAGAAAAATCCGCTGCACGACGAGGAAGAACACTAAACCGTGAAAAACATTTTTTGACTGGTCCGAGCGACTGCCTCACGTTAAGGGTGGATCCTTATAAACAGGCTGTGCCGGCAGACAAAAGGGCGGCATAATTTTTTGACCGATTTGTCCGCCTCAGGCGGTCGATTCACCGGTCCGGCAAAATTTTTTGCCTGCATGGGGTGTTCCTAAGTTCCGCATATATTTTTTGACCTTGTAAATAGAAATACCAAGCTCCATGGCCAGTGCATTTAAAGCCCGGACAGACTGACTCTGAGATGAAGCAGATCTCTGATACCGGTATTTTCCCCGAATGAGTTGATTCCGTAAGCCCGCCAATTCCGGGGACAACGTATTTCATCCGTCATTTCAAGATAGTATTGCGATATACATACAGTCTTTTGGCGATCTCGGAATTGATAAGTCCGGTTGAACTCAGTAACACCGCCTTAGCTTTAATTGCATAACGTTTACCGGGGTTGTCGCTGCTGCTCCAGGCCTCAGGAGTCTCTGTGTCTTCCGGGGAACAGAGGAGCTTTCCTCATCTTGAGTCAGGCCGATGACCGCTGCCACCGGCGTCCAGCTCAAACTGAGAGTCTGTACTGACCAAGCATGGCTTTTTATTGTCAAAATGTAATCCTGCGTTCAGTATAATCTTTCTGGTCCTGCTGTATGAAAAACCAGCCCTGCCGGCAGCGGCCTTTATTTTCCAGCCGAACTCCCCCACAGGCGTAGGAGACGAAATAATGTCCAAAACTTCCTTTCTGTTTGACTCATCATCAAATTCAGGAGCTTTCTTTTTATGACCTTATTTCAGCAGGTCGTCTATGCCTGAGGCTTTGTTCCTGGTCTGCCAATTTATGACAGCGGAAATGCCTATCCCCAGAATTTTGGCTGCCACGCGGTGGGAGCCCGGATGAACACAGTAACATTGCCTTAGCCCTCAGGGCGCCCCGTTTTTCGGGGAGTTTCGCTGCGGCTTAAGTCCTCAGGCGCCTCTGATTCTTCCTGAGAACAAACAAGGTTTACCCTTTTGTCGGCCGTTAGATTCCTCACCAGAATAATTAATCTGAAGAATGGAGCCGATCGGCACTGTACTTTAGCAAAAATGTTCTTCGGCCTCATGCCGGCAGAAGTCAAATATACGAGACCTGAGCGGTTTTAGACCTAGCCTGAGAACCTAATAAATGGTACGGCCGCCGTTTGAATTATTTTCTATCTTACCATAAGAGGCCTATTTGGGAATAATTTTTTTCCAAAATTCTGGCGGATTCTATCTTAAGGATTTTGTTAATTTCTCCCGGCTGGCTCAGATAGGCTGGTTCTGCCAGGGCCGGCTGCCGTCAGCCGAAATGACCGTCCCGGACTGCCAGCCGACGGTCCCGAAGAGACGAGGCCGGATGATGGTCCTTGAGGTCTGCTATGGACCTGAATTGCCGCCAGGGTTTGGTGATAATAACGTTGCATGAGATAAAAAGTTCCGACACATGGTCGGCTGATTTTTGTCCGAATCACGGACGAATCCAAGCTAATCATGCTGCTATCATAAGCATTGTTCTATATTTCTGGGACATACGGTCCAAAGTCCGACTCTATTTGACTGCGGTATCCATGGACTGTCGCCCGAGGCTGACATGGCCCAATGGTTAACCAGCCCCCTAAGCGCTATGGTCCGGCCTGGCTTTTCTCTTACGCCGAAAAGTGCTTTATGGGCCTTTTCGCGGATCGGACTTCAGCATCTGTAAGCGGGCCCAGCCCGATTTTTCCGGGACGCGGCCTTCGGCCGGGTACGCTGCGGAGTCAGCAGACAGCGGCAGAGAGGCGAAAGATTCTGGGTTGAGGTCTTTTACTGTGGAATAGCCATGTTCCATGTCCTGGAAAAGTAAGATGATCTCCGGCAGCTTTGGTCAGGCAGTTGAGACCTGGCTGCCGCGAGTCCGGAAAGTCCTGTCGGTCAAAGCGGCTGCTTTCTGACTTACAGGGCTTCAAATCTGTCAGCTGCCTTTTGGCGGGCATTACCGGTTTAAGGCTCTGGGAAAGGACAGGGGAGGCACAATTAATAAGGTCCTTTATCCGAGCAAGAATCAAAAGCCGGGAGCTGCTCAAAAGGAGAGGGGGATTCAGAGCCTCTTTTGTTTGGTCGTCCCAGTCCGAGGAAAAGGGAGTTGGGCCTCGGCCTGCGGGCGGCCAAGGGGAAGCTGATATTCCAGGAAAGTCAACCGCCAGAGATGACCGGGTATTGACCCGGCGGGCAGATCTTAATTAAGCCAGGATCTGGGGGAAGCGGTCCGCAAAGACAGCAGTTAAGCGAAAATTCTGATTTTGGCAGCTCCCCGGCCGGTAAAGTCCAGAGTCTTTGTCTTTGAACGGCGGCTGAACGGAAAATAGTTCCAATGGCCGAAAAAAAGGTCAATTTTTAGTCAGTTTTCAATAGTCCGGAGCCGGAGAACTAAATTTTTGACACAAAGCGAAAATAGGTCTACCTAAATTTAATATAAAAATTGTCAAATTTCGGGCAAATCAGGTGTTTAATTTTTTAACATAAAAGAATTTTTTAATTCTCCGGGGTGTTTTTCAGAGCGGCTGGGAGAAAAAAACCCGGCGGTCCGGCCAGGAACGGCTATTTTTTGGTTCTGGCTGTGAAAAAACTGGAATTTCAGAGGCGATTAGATTTTTATAAAAGTTTCAACGATTATTAAAATTTTATCTAATGGTCAGTAATATAAAAAAAACAAAATAAAAAGATGAAAATGTTAAGGAGCACCAGAGATACTGTAAAATAAATTTTATGGACCTGTAAAAAAACTCTTGCCATCCGGTTAGAGAGGGTCTATAGTCTTAGGCAATCAATGAAACCAATGAGGCGATCAATGACTGATCCGGCTCTGGGTCTTTTGAGACTGTTTTTGTCAAAATACTGAAACTCCAATCACCATGCGCCTGCGTTTTTCCATATGTGTTTTGGTTCCAGCGCTTTTGACTTTTCTTGGTTCCAATGGGTGCGTCTTCAACCTGGATAATTTGGAAAAGGTGGAGGCTCCCGGGGTAAGAGAAACAGTCCCTTTTATGGGAGAACCCGGAGGCCTGAAAACGGATTACCAAATGCCGGGGACAGTCATTTTGTGCGGCGAAACCCTGCCTTTGGAACTGCCGTCGGTCAGAGAAAGGCTGGAAGCGGAATTTTTATTGGCTGTTAGTCACCCGGCTCAGGTTGGGCTGTGGCAAAGGCGGGCCAAGAGATATTTTCCGGCCATTGAAGCGGCTTTAAAAGCCAGCGGTCTGCCGGATGATCTGAAATATCTGGCTGTAGCGGAAAGCGACTTAAGGCCGGGAGTCTTTTCTCCGGCCGGGGCGGCCGGAATCTGGCAGTTTATTCCCAGTACAGCCCGACGGTACGGACTGAAGGTTAATCGTCAGGAAGATCAGAGATTACTGCCGGAAAACGTACTTCAAGCCGGCATTAAGTATCTGGGAGGCTTAAGACAGAATTTCGGCAATTGGGCTTTGGCCATGGCCGCTTATAACGCCGGGGAGGCCAGAATTGCCAAGGCCATATCGGCCCAGGGTTTCAGAGATTATTATCAGCTCAGACTCCCTCGGGAAACTGAGCGCTATGTTTACCGAATTGCGGCTATAAAACTGGTCTTAGCCGGCGCCAGTAACTTGGGGCTGGCCGATACAACTCCCAGGAATTTATACAGACCCCTAAATTTTCGGGAAACATCGGAAACTTTTGAAACTCCCCAGACCTGGGTGAAGCTGGCGGAGAAATACAAGTGCGATTATAAGACCTTAAGGTTTTTGAATCCTCACTTGGCCCATCAGGAGACTTTATCCGGAGGGCCTTACCTGTTCCGGACCCCGGGTAAGATTTAAAATTGGCCTAAATTTTGCTTATTTTTTAGAGTAAGCCTGGTCCGAGAACAGGCAGACACCAGTCAGTGGCTTTTTTTAACTGTTTCGTTTCGGATTTCGGACGACCTGCCTTAGAGGTGGAAAATGGCGATCAGTATTTTTACCCGCAAAGAACCCAAATTGGATTCCAAGTATCCAAGCTGCCATTGGGCTGATCAGTGTTGCTGGTATGAAACGGCAAACGATCAGAGTAATGCTTGCTTTAACCGCAACACTCTGGTCTGTCAGCAACGCCGGGAAGAAGTTTTTGGCGGAACCGCTCCCAAAGGCAGGGCGGTCTCGGCGGCGAAGTAAATTGTACTCTCGGTTGTAGTGTTTGGAGAAAAAATATTGTATATTTGGTCATAATTCCTTCAATTTCTCTCTTTCCCTGTTTTTTCTTTATAAAATTTAAAGATTATATGTCATTTTTTCGCTTTTCTCTCAAGGCGATCGATCGGTAGTATATTTATTGTCTCCGGCCGCTTTCGACTTTTGGTGAAATGGACACTTAGATAGAGTGTAACTATGGTCATTTGGCCACACTTTTATGGACAAATTACCACAATCCAAACTCCATAGCCGCCCTTAAAAGGCAGGAAATTTGGCTCAAGCCCGTTTTCATGCTACTATATTAAACCAATAGGAGCCGTTATGATTTGAGGTTGGCCCGCATTTTTTCGGAGGTTTTATTTTTGCATGAAAAAACTCTTGGGGACTATTCTGGCTTTAAATTTGGCCCTTTTGGGCTCAGGTTGGGAAGACCGGGCATTAGCGCAGCCTGGAATGCTGGCCACGGCCTATGACTACGCGATCGCTTTTACTTATGTGGATCAGGTCATAAGTCCGGACAGTGAGGTCAGTCTGGAGATAACCCTTCAGAATTTAGGCTTACGAGGCGATACTTTTGATATAGAGGTAATAGAAAGCCCCCAAGGCTGGTCCACGGAAATAACCCGATTCAATACGGTCCTGTCAGGCATCTACCTGGGAGCAGAGGAAAACGCCTCCTTAAACCTTCAGGCCTGGCCGCCAGAGGGCGAAGACATAATTAAGGAAGGCCGGTACCCTTTGGCTGTCCGGGTCAGGAGCCGAACAGGCCAGAAAACAGTGGAAAGCAGGACGGTTTTAAAGGTTGTGGCCGAGAAAAGAAGCCGTCAGGCTCTGACCATCAGTACCGCTTACCCGGAAATATCCGGTCCCAGCGACAGCCGGTTTGCTTTTTCTCTGGATATAAAAAATAACGCCGCCGAAGACGCCCTGGTCAATTTAATCGCCGATACTCCCCAGAACTGGGAGGCCTCTTTTAAACCGGGCTATGAGGAAAAACAGATTTCTTCTATCCAGGTGCCCAAAGGCCAGAGCCGGTCTGTGACTCTGGACATAAATCCGGCTTACCAGGCCGAAGTGGGCAGCTATCCCCTGACCGTCAAAGCCGAAACTCCGGCCGGTTCGGCTGAGGCCCAGCTGACCATCAACCTGACCGGCACCTATAAAATCAGGGCCGTTACGGCCAACGAACTGCTTTCTATGGCTACCGAAGTCGGTCAGCCCATAACCGTCAGTCTGTATATTTTAAATGAAGGTTCGGCCGGCCAGAAAGAAATCACTTTTATGGCCGTCAAGCCAGATAACTGGCAGGTGGAGTTCAAGCCGGAAAAATTAAACGACCTGGCCGGACGATCTTCGCCCACTTTAGTGGAAATGACCGTTACCCCTGCCCCCAACGCCCTGGTGGGCGATTACGGCCTGGGGGTCAGTATCCAAGGGGAAAAAGCCCAGAGCAATCTTGATTTCAGGGTCACGGTCCGGGCTAATGCGGCCTGGACCTGGGTAGGGGCGGCTTTAATTGTCCTGGTGGTCGGGGCTTTGGGCTATACTTTTCGGAAACTGGGGCGAAGATGACACGCACTTTAAAGTAATAACTTATCCTGTTCCGGGGAATTAAAAACGGGAGGATCTAAAAATGTCAAAAATACCGGTCTCCCTTGCGGCTAAATCAGCCTACTGCGGACTGATCTCGCTCTTAATCCTGGCTCAGGCTCTCTGGACTGCTCCGGCTCAGGCTGTTTCCCAAAAAGAGGAGCTGGAACTGGGCCGCAAAGTTCACTTACAGCTGGCGGCCCAAAAAGTACTCTTTAATGATCCCTTAGTTAACCAGTATATCCGCCGGATCTGCCAGAGAATTCTAAAAGCCGCCGGTCCCCAGAGCTTTCCTTTTCATTTCTACGTCATCCAAAGTGACGGCTTAAACGCTTTTGCCGTGCCGGGCGGCTACATTTACCTGCACACGGAAACCATCATAAGTCTGGACAATGAAGGGCAGCTGGCGGCTATCTTAGCCCACGAAGTAGCCCACATAACCTCCAGGCATTTTGCCCGGCGGCAGGAAGCCGGCCGGACCGCCTCCATGGCCTCTTTGGCCGGAGTTCTGGCCGGAGTGCTTCTGGCCTCGGCCGGGGGCGGCGGCTCTAATACCGGAGCTTTGGGCCAGGCTCTGATGATGGGTTCGGCCGGGGCCTCAATTCAGGCCATGCTGGCCAACTCCAGAGCCGACGAAACTGAGGCTGACCGTAAAGGCCGTTCTTATATGATCAAAGCCGGCTACAACGCCAGGGATATGTACGGGGCTTTTAAGATCATGAACGAAAAAAGCTATCACTTTTCTTCGGATATGCCCAATTACCTGAGCACCCACCCCGGGCTGACCTCCAGAATGGCCTCCACCTTTGGTGATCAGGCTAATCAGCCGCCGGCTCCCCCTGATCCGGCTTTCCGGGCTGTCCAGGACCGGGTTCTGGCTTTATCGGCCGTCACCCGCCGGGCCAGGAGCCTTTTTCAAAAGAGGCTGGAAACCAATTCCAGCGACGCCTCGGCTCTCCACGGTTTAGGCTTACTGGCGGCCCGGGAGCTTAATCTGAATTTGGCCAGTGAGTTTATCCAGAAAGCTCTGGCCGTCTCCCCCAACAATGCCGAATATTTGGCCGACATGGGTGAGATAGCCATAAAAAGAAGAAAAACCCAGGAAGCCGCCGGGTTTTTTGAAAGAGCCAGGTCTCAGGACAAAAGTCTCCTGCCGACGGTCGGTCTGGCCAGAGCCTACGAACTTTTAGCCAAAACACGGGAAGCTTCCGGTTTATATGATCAGGCTGTGGAAATGGCCGGAGACGATTATCCGGAAGCTTTGGAACTGGCGGGCCGGTTTTTTGGACAGAACGGCCAGCTGGCTAAAGGACATTACTTGCTATCCAGGTATTTTGGGGATGTGGGGCAGCCCAAGCAGGCTGTTTTTCACTGCAGAGAAGCAATTAAATCTCCGACCGGAGGCACTTATAAGTCCCGCTGTGAGCAGAACATCAGAGATTTCGAGGAGATTATTAAAGATTCTAAAGGTTAAGGGGCGCCGCTGTTTTGTTTGATAAGCGACCACATGGCCACAGCTGCGGCGTGGATGGAAAAAACCGACAGATGGCAGTCAATGGCCCGGCGGACTCCCAGGGGCAGGTTCCGGATGTGGGAGAAGGGCTGTTTGTTTTTAAGAAACCTGACCTTACGCCAATGGGGATATCCGGCTTCGGGTCCGTCGTGGCCCAATTCCGGCTGAAAAGAGTAATTTCCAGTCACTTCGCTGACAAAAACATCACCGTTTTGGGGAATTAAGACATAATCCCCCAGTTTGATTTGATTGACGAACCGGTCTAAGACACCTACGGCCATGGCCAGATCGTCTTTTTTGGTGTCCAGATAGTGCCGGTAAGCCTGACAAAGCCGGTAAGCCAGAAAATCCCGGTTTTGGCCCTGACTCAAATCACCCACCGCCGGCCAGCCGATAGCCACAATATCTTTTTCCAGGAACATCGGCAGCCGGTTGACAAAATTCGGCTCCGGTCTGACCACCCACAGTTTTTTTATCATAGGTCGCCCCTGTTCAGCTAAGATGGCTGCCGCCTTACGGGAACAGCTATAATTTCCGGACCGGTTCTGCCCTAGTCAGCATCAGCATTATAGCTAATTCTAGCCAGAGATCAAATTTTTATGTTTTTCTGGCTATATTCTCTCCGATTTATGAAAGCAAAAGCAAATCAGCAGGCCATTTTGTGTGACTTTAAGGTCAAAAAAAGGTCCTGGTTTAAAAATATAAACCAGGACCCATGGTAAAGTCAAGAAAAGCGGATGGCTCTTAGTACATGCCGCCCATGCCGCCCATACCGCCGGGGGCGCCGCCGCCTAAGGGCATAGCCGGTTTATCTTCTTTTTTCTCGGCAATCATGCACTCGGTGGTCAGGAGAAGCGAGGACACTGAAGCCGCATGCTGGAGGGCAAACCTGGTCACTTTAGCCGGATCAATAACGCCGGCCTCCATAAGATCTTCATACTTGCCGGTATCGGCGTTGAAACCTACATTGCCGGTTTCGTTGCGGACTCTCTCTACCACTACGCTGCCTTCAAAGCCGGCGTTGGAGGCAATCTGACGAAGAGGCTCTTCTAAGGCCCGCCGGATAATATTGACTCCCTGCAGGGCTTCTTCTTTGGCCTGGACTTTGTCCAGAGCCTGGATACAGCGGACTAAGGCCACCCCGCCGCCGGGGACAATGCCTTCCTCGACTGCAGCCCTGGTGGCGTGGAGAGCGTCTTCCACCCGGGCTTTTTTCTCTTTCATTTCAATTTCGGTAGCCGCGCCGACATTAATGACCGCCACTCCGCCGATCAGTTTGGCCAGCCTTTCCTGGAGCTTTTCCCGGTCGTAGTCTCCGGTGGCTTCCTCGATCTGGGCCCGAATCTGCTTGACCCGGCCTTCCAGAGCCGACTTGTGGCCGCCGCCGTCGACGATGGTCGTGTTGTCTTTGTCGACTGTGATTTTCTTGGCCTGGCCGAGATCCTTTAAAGTGATGCTTTCCAGTTTAATGCCTAAATCATCGCTGATGACCTTGCCGCCGGTTAAGATGGCGATGTCTTCCAGCATGGCTTTCCGGCGATCGCCGAAACCGGGGGCTTTGACGGCGCAGGTATGGAGGGTGCCTCGGAGCTTATTGACGACCAGAGTAGCCAGAGCCTCGCCGTCCACATCTTCGGCAACGATCATTAAAGGCCGGCCCTGTTTGGCGATCTGCTCTAAAATAGGCAGAAGATCTTTCATGGAGCTGATTTTCTTCTCCACCAGAAGCAGATAAACGTCTTCCAGGTGAACAACCATCTTTTCCGGATCAGTCACAAAGTAGGGAGACAGGTAGCCGCGGTCGAACTGCATACCCTCGACCACATCCAAAGTGGTCTCCATGCTTTTGGCCTCTTCCACAGTGATGACGCCTTCTTTACCGACTTCATCCATGGCCTCGGCGATGATGTTACCGATAGTGGGGTCATTGTTGGCCGAGATGGTCCCGACCTGGGCAATCTCTTTCTGGTTTTTGGTGGCCTTGCTCATTTTCTTAAGTTCGGCTGTGGCCGCCTCAACCGCTGCATCAATGCCGCGCTTTAAGGCCATGGGGTTAACCCCGGCCGCTACCAGTTTCTGGCCTTCGCGGTAAATGGCCTGAGCTAAAACCGTGGCTGTGGTAGTTCCGTCACCGGCTAAATCGGAAGTTTTGGAGGCCACTTCTTTGACCATCTGGGCGCCCATGTTTTCGAACTTGTCTTCCAGTTCCACTTCCTTGGCCACGGTCACGCCGTCTTTGGTAATGGTCGGGGAGCCGAAGCTCTTTTCCAGGATGACGTTGCGGCCTTTGGGACCTAAGGTCACCTTAACCGCGTCAGCCAGGATGTCTACACCCCTCATAATAGCTTCGCGGGCTTTGACATTGTATTTGATCTCTTTTGCGGACATATTAGGAAATCCTCCTGAAAATAAGGGTTTAAGTTAAATTAGAAAGGGCCGGGGCCCAAAAGCTGAATTACTGCCGGAAAACCCGGAAAATAAGGGGCCGAAGAGCCCGCTGCGGCTGAAAGCGGCCTTACAGGCCGAAAAGCGCAGTGTTATTCGAGGATCCCGAAGATATCATCGTCACGCATGATCAGGTATTCCTCGCCGTCAATCTTGATCTCGGTGCCGGAATACTTGCCGAAAAGAATGTGATCACCGGCTTTGACCCCGGCTTTGACCCGGGTGCCGTTATCCATCAGTTTGCCTTCACCGACGGCCACGACTTTTCCCTGCTGGGGCTTTTCTTTGGCCGTGTCCGGGATAATGATGCCGCCCTTGGTTTTTTCCTCATCTTCCATGCGTTTGACCAGGATGCGGTCGGACAAAGGACGAAGATTCATGTGCTGCTCCTTTCCGCTCAAAGCGGGAGGCCGGGATACTCCCGACTAAAAAGAAATGGTATTCCAACCGTAATAGGCTGAAATTGTTGTGATCAGACTATAAATTAGGTTAATTAAGGCTAAAAAATAAATTCAATAAAAAGAGCCAGGCCCAAAAAGTTAGCACTCAAGGCCTTAGATTGCCAAGCATCTGCTAATATAAACACTGACTGCCAATTGTCAAGGTCAGAAGAAAAAAAATTTTTAACCCCAGGGAAATTTCAGTAAGACCCGAAATCCGGGAGCCAAAATCCAGTAATATAGGTTATACTTAGGGGGTGTCTATATTATTTTAAGGAGAAAACCTATGGTTACGCCGGTCTGCCTCATTATCCGCGACGGCTGGGGCCGCCGCGAGGACGCTCCGGGCAATGCCGTTCTGGCGGCCAGGACCCCTTTTATGGACAGTCTGTTAAAAGACAGAAATTTATGGACACTCTTGGACGCAGCCGGGGAACCGGTGGGACTTCCGGACGGTTATCAGGGCTCAAGCGAGGTGGGGCACCTGAACATGGGCGCCGGCAGGATAGTCATCCAGGAACTTAAACGTATAGATGACGGCCTCAGGGACGGAACATTTTTTCAGCTGGCTAAATGGCGGGAATTGATTTCTTGCTGGCAGGAGAAAGGCTCAACTCTTCATCTTCTGGGCTTACTCCAGGATGAAGGGGTTCACGCCCATCAGGAGCATTTGTTTAAAATTATACGTCAGGCCAGAAAGGAAAACCCTCCGGGGTCAATTATTGTTCATCCTTTTTTAGACGGCCGGGATACTCCGCCCAGATCATCGCCGGAATTTATCGCTAAACTGCAAATTGTCCTGAAAGAGGCCGGGAAGGCCTCCATCGGGGTCATGATGGGCCGCTATTACGGCATGGACCGCAGCCGGGACTGGCCTTTGACTGATCTGGCCTATGAGGCTCTGGTTTTCGGCCAGGCCAAAGAATTTGCCGAAGAGCCCATTAAAGCGGTCGAGCTGGCCTGGGCCACGGAAAAAACTCCGGACGGCTTTGATATGGTGGACGAGTATATTCCGCCCGTCAAAAAGGCCGGGTATGGGGGATTCACCGAGGGCGACTGTGTTTTCCACACCAATTTCCGTCAGGACAGGGCCATTCAGCTGACCCAGGCCTTCTGCGATCCGAATTATCCGGGCCGAAGACCCCGGGGGCCGAAAGTTAAATACTTAGGTTTAACCCGCTATTACGATGAATTTACCGAATATTTGCTGGGCCCCATGGGCGGGGAAGGCGGGATGCCCGGACTTTTGGGTGAGGTCGTCTCTCTGGCCGGCTTAAAGCAGCTCAGGCTGGCCGAAACCCAGAAATTCCGGCACGTGACCAGCTTCTTTAACGGCAAATCCACCAAACCCTTTCCTCTGGAGGAGCAGGTGGAAATACCGGGCCGCTTTGATCCGGCCACCTTTGCCAGTCATCCGGAAATGGAAGCTTTTATCCTGACGGATACATTTACTGCCAAATATCTCCCCCAGAACTATCCTTTTATAGTCATTAACTACGCCAACTGCGATATGGTCGGCCATACCGGGGTCATGGAGGCGGCGGTCAGGGCGGCCGAAGTGGTGGACACCTGCCTGAGTAAGATTGTACCGGCTCTTCTGGCTGCGGGCTATCACGTCTTAGTGACTGCCGACCACGGTAACGCCGAAGAGATGATCGATCCTCAGACCGGTCTGGTTAAAACGAGCCACACTCTGTTTCCGGTGGAATGCGCTTATACGGCTTTAAAACCCAAGGCTAAGATAACCGGCCGCCGGGGGAAACTGTCCGACGTGGCCCCGACCGTTTTAAACTTAATGGAACTTTCGGTTCCGCCGGAGATGACGGCCGAAAGTCTTCTGGTCTGATAAAATTATCGGGGCTGATCGGCTTTGTTGATTTAATGCTTTCCCCTGATCCTGTCTTACAGATCTTACAGAGCGTCGTCTAAAATCAGCTTTCGGTTCGCCATAATCAATGCCTGCTCCAAAGTTTCGGTCAGACTCCACAGGGCCAGGGAGGGCATTAAATTGACCGGGAGCCCAAAATCTTCCACCAGCGAGCCGTCGGCGCAGGTCAGGCTGTCCGGCTTAAGGCAGCCTGGTATGTCTTTCAGTCTGGACAGAACATCGCGCTGATCTTTCATGTAGCCAACTATCCATTTGCCCAGAGCGTAACCGTAGCCTATTTCAAAGACAGTCCCGGAATCGGGTTCATGGCCGCGGAAAGGGTTAAGATTGGCTATTATCCCGTCGCAGTCATTAATGCACTTCAGATTTCTCTGAAAAATTTCCGTCGGGTGGGCTGAATCTCCGTCTCCGGGAAAGAGGACATTAAAGCCCAGTTCTGCGCCGGTAAAAACAGTTTTTTTAATCAGAGCCGGGTACCCGGGGTAAAAAAGGTCCGGTCCGGCCAGATAAACCGAGGGCACAATTCACCTTCTTTCACTCTTTCACATGCGCCGGAAGTTTAAAGTCCTTAATCCCTGGGGACAGCCATCATCCTCTCCACTGCCGCCAGAGCCGGAATCCTGATTTCTTCGGGCACTTTAATGACCGGGGTCAGAGTTTCCAGAGCCTTAACAATATCCTGGACCGTGTTTTTCTTCATGTTCGGACAGACCATGGGCGTTCTGGGCTCATAGAATGTTTTGCCGGGGTTTTGCTTCTTTAATGGATGCAGAACGCCGCATTCGGTCAGGATGATAAATTCCCGGGCCTCACTTTTTCCGCAACTGGCGATAATACCGCTGGTGGAACTTATGATATCGGCCTGTTCCAAAATTTTCGGCTGGCACTCGGGATGGGCCGCCACCAGAGCTTTCGGATGCTGTTTTTTAAGCTCCAAAATCTCGTCTAAGTTAAGACGGTGGTGGGTGGGACAGAAACCGGGCCACAGAAGAACTTCTTTTTGGGGGACAAAACTCTGGGCGTAGACAGCCAGATTGCGGTCCGGAGTCATTAAGATCCTCTCCGGCGGCAGGGATTTTAAGACTGCCACCGCATTGGCCGAAGTGCAGCAGATATCACTTAAGGCTTTAACCCGGGCAGAGGAGTTGACATAGGTCAAAACCGGAACTCCCGGCAGCTCGGCTTTCCTCTTTTCCAGAGCTTCGGGTTCAACCATATCGGCCATTGGGCAGCCGGCCTCGGCATTGGCCAGCAAAACGGTTTTTTCCGGACAGAGAATAGAGGCCGTTTCGGCCATAAAGTGGACACCGCAGAAAACTATGACTTTGGCCGGACTGCGGGCCGCCTCCTGGGAAAGCCCCAGTGAGTCGCCGACAAAATGGGCAACTTCGTGGATTTCGGGGATACAGTAATAATGGGCCAGAATCACCGCATCCCGGTCTTTGGCCAGACGGGCGATCTGTTCTTTTTCCGGGACTATAACCTCGGACATATTGGATTCCTTTGACCGGACTTACTGGTCAGTTTCTTCAATGATTTTAACGCCCCTGGGAACTTCGAAGACGAATGTTCCGGCCGGAGGGGAAGCGGTCTGAACCTCAGTCAGATAAAAATCCGTTCGTTCCCCGGTCACGGCAATGAGAGCAAAGCCGGTCAGCTGAAAGTTCCGGTCACAAAAGGCCGCAATCTGACCGGTCAGAGAATCTTTTTTCTTGGGCTCTAAAATTAAACCCATCTGCCCTGGCCGGTCCGGCTCTTCCGGGGATTTTTTAATCTTAAAGCTTTTCTTTAGCTCACTTAAGTTGGTTAAAAACGACAAAAGCGGGGCCATTTCGCCGGCCAGATTTAATTTCCGGTAAACATGGACCTGCTTTTCGGCCGGCAGATACCACCAGACCGTGGATCCGTCGGTAACCATCAGTTCCTGGGTGGGCCTGTTCTGGTCAAGCCTTAAAGCGGCCGGTTTCTGCCAGGACAGATGACCTCCGGCCGTCTGGCTGGTTGAAGTCTTAAAAACTCCCTGAGACATGGGCGTCTGGGTGGTCCTGCTGTAGGCGGCTTCCAGGGCCGTCAGCCCCTTATAGCGTTCGGACAGTCCGTTTAAGATCTCCTGACCGGTCGGGGCGGCCAGAGATAAAGAAGAACCCAAACTTAGGCTCAAAATAATGATCCCCGCAGTCCATGCAGGGAAGAATTTCTTGTAAAGCACCTGATATCCTCTTATTTTCCGGTTAGAGCTGAGTTACAGTAAGGCCGGCTCTGGCCATTAAAGACGGAAGACCGTCCGGCCCGACCAGATGAGCGGCCCCTACCACCACAAATGTTACCTGACCTCTTTCCAGAAACCAGGGAGCTATTCTGGCGGCCATGTTCCAGTTGCGCTGGATAATTAACCGGTCGTTTATAGGTTTAAGCTCCGGATACTTACGGAGGCTTTCTGTGGCTGCAGTGTAAAATTTCTCTGCGTCGCCTTCCTTCCAGGCGGCCAGAAACTGGTCAAATACAGCCTGTTCCCGGTCCAGCTCCTCCAATGTCCCCCATAAAAATAAGTCGTTTTCATCAGGAGACAAGTTCACGAAAAAGGTCATCTGTTCCTGAAAAGACTCCAGCTCCAGAATAGGTATCTGACGGGCCCGGGCCTGAGTTAAAAAGTATAGATCCAAACCGAACACCTCCGAATAACCGCTGGCGGCCAGTGATTGAATTTCCAGGAGCATAGAGGCGAACCAGGGCCGCATCCTTTGGATAACCGCTTGGGGGATAAATTTAAAGGCTTTGGGCAGAAGGGCGCGGGTTCTGGGACTAAGCTGGGCATCTAAAGTCAGGTCAGGCGGATTATAGGCGTTTTTGAGCATAAAACCGCTGTCAGCATCGGACAGGCTGTTTATATCAATTTCCACAGCCAGACGGGTACTGCGGGCAAAGGCCTGGCTTATGGCCTCGTTTAAGGGATAAATTCCGGCGTTACCGACATGAAAAGACCCCATAAGATAGAGTTCATGACCCCGGCTGTCAGTCACCTGCCATAAAAGGCCCCGGTTTTCAGCCCGAAGAGGTGCCGTTGGGCACAAAATAATCCAGGCCAGAAAAAAGGTCAGGCCGATTCGAGCTAAGACGGCTCGGCTGGGGAAATGTGAGGTCATATTGTCTCCCTTGAGTATGAAGTTACGGCGCTTTAGTCTTGTTATATTTTAGCAAATTTTCGGCTTTAAGATCTTTATGGCTCATGACAGCACAGCAAATTCAGGCAAAGACTTGAAATTAAACGGCTCCCCGGAACATATCCTAAAAACGGACCGCCAGACTCAAGTTTGGGCTGACCGGCAGGACTTAAGAATTTTGTGCCCAGTTTATAGTAATAATTGGCGGAATGGCGGCCTTTAGGTGTTAAAAAAGACTGAGTGAATCTAAAACCAAGGGCAGAGGTCCGGCTTCTTGAGCGTGAAGTCATGAAAGCGTGGGAAGAAACCCGAATGAAGACATCCGAATGCCGTCTTTGATGATAATCAAATTAAAACTGGCCATCAGACATCATCGAAGTTGGTTAATGTACTGTTTGGTAATGGTAAAAATTCTTGACAAGTAATTTTTATGATGTTAGATTGCCAGACAATAACGAAGACGAATAAAACAGTTCGGGAAAAGTAAATTAAGTGCCCTAGTGAAGGCACATCACCCCTGTATGCGCGGACACTTGATTAGGGCCTGCTGTTCTTCCAGCAGCCGTCTGATGCAGATTCAATCAGAAGAAAGCAGCAAGCCGGAGAAAAATACTTTTTATTATGGTCCAAAGACAGGATATGAATTAGCCCACGGTAATGATATTCAAGCCTGTGAAATTGACTGAAGGTTTGCCGGTACTGCAGAGGATGGTTTATCGTGAATTGCCGGTAATGAGGAGTATAAGCCGTTGAGCGCAGCTGCTGCGATCAGGCTGGCTTACAATTAATTTTATCTTATATATCGCTGTTCCGGTATAATGCCAGTGTTTTGATGGTCAAAATATGATTCTCGTTTCTTTTACAAATATTGATAATATTACCATCTTTGACCAAATTAATTTGGCACAGTTATTGCTCTCTCTCTCTCTCTCTCTCTCTCTCTCTCTCTAATTTACTTAATTGCTGCTTTACATATTTTTTAGCGCAAATCCATTCCCTGTACATCCTGCAATCAGCAAGGCTGTTTTTTCTTATTTCCGGCCGGATGTCTCTGTGCAATCAGTTCCCATCTCTGCACCTGTATTCTCATATCAAAACAATTAATTTGTTTTGTTGCGAGTATGCGCAAATCAATGAAGAAACTGTTTCTGAAAGGCCTGGATAGAGAATAAGCTTCGTGAAAAATCTCATTCTATGGATTCATAATTGCGGTTTTGTTCGTTGGCTCTAATTACGAATGATCTGCAGAGGGGATAGTTATGTCTAATTTTAGTCGTATTGTGTGTTTATTGCTGCTGCAAATTTGTTTAATAGTTAACAGCGGCGCCGGCTTCTCTCAAACTGACGGCGATCCGGGCAGCCAGGATTTGGATGTGGTGCAGGTGGACTTTTTTGCTCCTGCTGACGGAGGCGAAGATGTTGGGTACAGAAAATCGACCTATGAAGAATTGGGGGTGTGGGGGGATAAACAAATTCTTGATACGCCGTATTCTATGTTTGTAATATCGGAAAAACTGATCGAAAATACTCAGGCCAGAAATCCGGAACAAGTTTTTAAAATGAATCCCCTGACAATGTCATCAGTATTTGACATTAATATGATTAGCAATATCACAACACGCGGTTTCGGATCAAGTCATATGCTTATAAATGGCATTCCGTCTGATTCATTGGCTTTAGGCGTGTTTTTAGAGGATGTGTCTTCAGTGGAAATAATGAGCGGATTAAACGGGTTCCTTTACGGAGCCGGGAATGTCGGCGGCGTTTTGAATTACGTCTTAAAACGTCCGACTCAGGAAACGCTCAGAAAAATTAGCCTGGGCAATTACGGAGGTCAGCAGTATTACGGTCACGCTGACTTTGGCGGAAAAATTGATAAAGATGGGAAATTCGCCTACAGGTTCAATGTATTTAAACAGGGCGGCGAAACAAATATTGAAAACCAAGAATTGGACAGATTTCTTATCAGCGGAGCTCTGGATATTAAACCCAATGACGATTTACTGATTCAGCTCAACGGGTCTTATGGGCAATATCATTTAAACGGGCGTCAGACGCAGTTTTGGACAGGGGATGTCGGTTTGCCGTTCATACCGGAACCGATGGACGGTTCAAAATTATGGGGTCCTGATGATACTTTTAATGATGTTGATTCATTAAATTTAGGAGTAGGGATAAAATATAAAATAAATGATATGTTTAAGCTTAGAATGGCTTTTAACCACCGGAAAGACAGCCGGAAAATGTTATATACAACAGCTAGTTCGTTTGTTAATAATAACACTGAATATCAATTTAGCATCATGGCTGAAAATGCTGTCAGGACCTCCGAAGGAGGATATTTTTATATTGACAGCGAATTTCCGACCGGACCGGTATCTCATAATGTCACGCTTGGATTTAACGGATACAAACAAACGACGAAAAACTCCGTTTTTGACACTCCGACCGGACGTACTAATTGGCCGTCCACAGCAGCATATCAATTTTCCATTCACGACTATAACGCCAGCAATTTAAAAGCTTTTAACTGGTATCAGTATGAATCAGGAAAAAAGAAGAGCAATGTCAGTTCTAATTTAAATTTCCTGCTGGC
>JAISEL010000137.1 GCA_031264185.1 Deltaproteobacteria bacterium | reverse complement strand
GCAAAACGATCATTCAAAAGTTAAAAAAATTTTTGACCATGATAAAATTAAATACGCGAAAGTCGAGGCGAAACCAAAGAATAAATAGATTCTCATAATTATCCGCCGGGGTAATAACTGAACGGACACTCCGCTGCTGCTCCAAAGCCGGCATACAGAACAGGCAAACAAACGCCTCAAGCGGCAATAAAGTCCCTGGACTCCTGATCGCGGATCTAGTAGGGTTGAACGGTACTGGGCGTTCCGGCCCAAAGCCTTATACCTAAACCATGAGTATATAATTAATTTGAGCATCCATTATATTGTCTATTTAGATTGGTCGAAAAATTTAACGCAGCTGTATTTGGACAAGGAAATCATAAGGCCCTGCCAAAAGCAGAGCCTTATGATTTTCGGCTTTTAAGCCATGGTGGATTCTTTTTTAAAGCGGGAGTAATTGCGGTTGACCACCTCAATGTACCTTCTGGTCTCAGTGGGCATTCTGGAACTGCCGTGGCGGTCCAGATTGCCCGGCCCCCAGTTGTAGGCGGCTAAGGCTTTATTTAGATTACCGCCGTGGCGGTCCAGCATTTTCTTTAAATACCTGGCTCCTCCCCAGATATTTTCAAATGGATTGAAAGGATCGCTGACACCCATTTCCTGGGCGGTTTTGGGCATGAGCTGCATGAGTCCTTTTGCTCCGGCCCTGGAGACGGCTTTTTGGTTAAAATTGGACTCGGTTTTAACGACTGCCCTGATTAAAGACGGATCTATGCCCAGAGCCTCACCGACTTTATTAATCATGGAATTTATCTTGTCGTCAGACCAGAAACCTTCTTTAATCTGGCTTTTTTTGTCTCCTGACTTGATAGAATCTTTGACGGCCTTAATGGCGGAATTTTTGATCAAAGCGTCAGATGTATCTGTTCCGGTGCGGGCCGCTTTTTGAACTATGGTTTCGCCGGGGGTACCCTCGGCGGTCAGAGCGACCGGCGCTTTGACCCTGGCCAGTCCGTTTCTCTTGCGGTAGGATTCCAGTTGGGACGGAGAAAAAATTTTACCGGTATCGACACCTTTTCGCAGAGTCCGGCCCCCCTGGAGGTTGCCGAAAATCCTCTGACCGGCGGCCAGAAGACTGCCGTCGGAATTGGCCGGTTTTATCTGGCTCTGACTTATTTCCTCCAGAGTCGGATTCTTCATGTTCATGGTTTTAAGCTGTGCCAGTTGTCTCTGGGTCTGCTGACTGACCGGGCCGTCCAAAACCTGGCCTATAATCTGATTTTGAGATTCATTGACCGCCATCATGGCGTCAAAAACCATACTCCCGCCCTGAGCCGTCCGCCCCATGTTCAGATTAACCGCTCCCTGGCGACCGCTCCGCACATTAGCCTCGGCAGCCTTTTTATTAACACTGGTATTTCGGAGGTTACCAAAGGGTTGGTTGTCATAACGGGAAACCATACCTTCACCAAATACCGGCACAAAGCCTATTATGGCGGTCCGAACCAAAAAGACCGCTTCCCTGGCCTTTTGTAAGCAAATTTAAGGCCAAAAAAATGAGGAAACGTACAGATATTTTTAGTCAGTAAAAATCATATTTCTGTTGGCAAACCTTTTTCTTCCACATTAGGCGCACTTTTCGGCCAATCCCGATGGTCTTGAAGTCATTCAGCTTTTGGTGCGCCCATGCTCTCATGTACTTAGAGGTCAATGGGCGGACAAAGACAGGACCCAGGCCGCAAAATTACAGCCCGGACACAAACATGAATGAGACTGCATCGTTGACGTAAAATCATCTTGTTTCAGCCGTTGGAGCCATAACCTCCTGTCCGCCGCCTCCGGCTATGGTTAGCTCTGAGTGTTTTAGAGAAACTTTTTTCTCAAATCAATCAATTAATCATTAATAATATACAAAAATTAAGCGAAAATTTATCTATAATTTGATGCTTTAATTTACAAATAAAGAATTAAGTCTACAATAAGGATTGATAATGAAAACAATATACACAGGAACTCAGAGCTTTCAAAGGCTTATTGAAGGCGACTGTTTGTACGTTGACAAGACAAGGTACATATACAACATCCTCAGAGGCGGAATGGCGCATTTTTTATCACTCTCCAGAAGATTCGCCAAATCTCTCCTTATTAATTGTACTTAATGAGATGACAGGCACAGGACTCATGCCGGAAGCTTCAGCAGTGACCGACCTTTTGGACTCAATAAAAAGTCGTTATGGCGGATACAGTTGGGACGGCCGTACTATGGTTCTGAACCTGAGGCTTTAGAGAGTAATAGAAAAATTACCTCTTTTCTCGACCAGAAAACTGTGCTGCCAGCATGTAATTTAATTTGTATAGGTATGACTTCACGTATGTTAACGGTTATTTAGTGAATTACAGACGCTAAAGCTGAATATCCAGACTCTACTACTGAAAAATTTTATATCAACCGGATTTTACTGTTTTTTTGAGGTGTGCCTGCCGGATAGCGAACTGGGGAACAGAGACCTGAGACCAGGAGACTTGGGTCTAGAAAATAGGTTTCAATTAATATAATATAAATGACTAATAATGTCGCGCTAGGTCCCCTGGGCCTGATCCGACAATTTACCAATTGGCTCTCCGGCATTCGCCTGTCAGTTATTTTCCGCCGGGGCTGTTACCAGGAGTTAAAATGTCTAACGTCACCCACGACGTGGTGGAAATATTCCGTCGCCGCACCAGATCGCCTTTACGACCACGTTCCAGCGACCTTATCCCGGCCATTTTTCCTTCCTTCAGACGGGTTATCCCCTGCAGTGACACCTTAATTCTGGGTGAAGCCGAACAGTGGGGCCGAAATATATTTATAATCGCCCAGCAGAAGCCCAAGCCTGAAAACTTAAGAACTAAAGAGGATCTGGCCAAGCTTAACCACGGCATGCTGACTGCCGAAGACCATTCCAGTATCATCAGATTTTTGAAAAGGGCGGTACAGAAAAGTCAGCACGAAAGCGTCTCGGTCGTGACGCTGATAGATACCTACGGAGCCGATATTTCCATGGAATCGGCCCGCCATTTTCAGGCCTTTTTTATTGCCCAGCTGATCCGGGATTTTCTGACCCTGCCGCTGCCGACCATATCGGTCATTATCGGCGAAGGCGGCAGCGGCGGAGCTCTGGCTATCCAGATGACCGACCGCCGGGCACAGTTTGACGACGCTCTTTACGCCACCGCTCCCCCGGAAAGTCTGGCAGCCATTATCTTCCGGGATCCGACAAAAGTCAGAGAAGCCTTGATGGTCTCCAAACCCACAGCGGCCGAACTTAAGGAACTGGGAATCATTGACCATGTCCTGCCGTCTCCCAAAAAGGTGGACGACATAAACGGCTATGCCAAAGTTTTGGGCTCTTACCTGGAAAAAACGGTTAAAGACTTAGGCCGCCGGAAACTGGCCGCTTTAATCAGGCTCAGAAGAACCCGGGCCAAATCCTTCGGTTTATACAAAGAGGAGGCCAAAAAACGGAGCGGTCTGTGGAGTACTTTCTTCCGCCTGACCCCTCTGCGGCGAAAAGCGGTCGTGGCTCCGGACCTCAAAACGTTCAGTCTGACCAGCCAGGATCTTCAGCCAGGGATAGACTGGGGGGAACAGAACGATCCGGCCATAAATCCCGAGGAATACGTCAAGTGCGGGGATATGAGCCAGAAAAACAGCGGCCAGGAAAAAGGCTGCGGAGCCGTTATTCCTCTGTCCCGGTTTCTGGCCAACCATTACGTCTGTCCCCAATGCGGACACAGTTTAATCATGGGAGCCTTAGGCTGGATTAACTGTCTGGCCGATCCCGACAGTTTCCAGGAAATGAACCGGGATCTCTCGGCTTCCCACCTTCTTCACCCCACTTTAATGACTCCCGAATACCAGTCCTTCATCACCCGCCAGGATCAGAGGTCGCCCTTTCATGAGGCTTTAGTGACCGGGGAAGCGACCATATTCGGCTATCCGGTGGCTCTGGCTATCTGTGAGTTCTATTTCGCCGGCGGAACCATGGGCGTTGTCTTCGGGGAAAAATTCTTCCGTTTAGCCGAGTACGCCTGCAGTAAAGGCATGCCCCTCATCAGTCTGTGCTGCTCGGGCGGGGCCAGGTTATTGGAAGGCACTCCGGCTCTGATGCAGATGGTCAAGACAGTTAACTGTATTACCCGTATTAAGCGTTACGGCCTGCCTTTTATCTCCATTTTAGGCGATCCCTCGACCGGCGGGGCCATTGCCAGTTACGCAGCTTTAGGGGACGTTATTATTGCCGAACCAAACGCTCTGGTTATCTTTACCGGACCCAGAGTCATGGAGGCCAGGGGGTTTCCGGTCCTGGAAGACGATGTCAGAGGCCGGGCTTTGTGCAAAAATTCCCGCCACATTTACGAAAACCTGGATTTTTACGGAGATATCAGGGGCATTCACGAGATAGCCGAACGCAAAGACATTAAGATCAGCATTTATAAATACCTGGAGTACCAACGCAGTTGTCAGCCGGTCTCTAACCGTTACTGGAGTCCGGGGCGGAAAGTGATCTGAGCGTCCAGCCGTGGCCAGAGAAAATCTTGACAAAAATCCGGAGCCCCAGGAAATCAACCTGGAAAAAGCCCTCCGTCCCCAGAAACTGGACGAGTTCATGGGGCAAAAAGAACTTAAGGAAAAACTGGCCATATTCATAGACGCAGCTAAAAATCGCCGGGAATGCCTTGACCACACCCTTTTCCACGGTCCGCCCGGTTTAGGCAAAACTTCGCTGGCCTATATAATGTCCCGGGAGCTTAATGTGGGCTTTAAAAACACCTCAGGTCCGGCCCTGGAAAAACCGGGCTCTCTGGCTGCCCTTTTAACTAACTTAGCGCCCATGGACATATTTTTCATTGATGAGATCCACCGCTTAAACCACGCGGTGGAAGAGTATCTCTACCCGGCCATGGAAGATTACCGCATCGATCTGGTGGTCGGCGAAGGCGCCGGAGCCCGTTCCGTCCGTCTGGAAGTGCCGCCTTTTACCTTGATCGGGGCCACGACGAGAGCCGGACTGCTCACCCCGCCCTTGAGGGACCGCTTTGGCATTCAGCTGCATCTGGACTATTATCACAGCCGGGATTTAGTCCAGATAGTGGTCCGCTCGTCTCAGTTATTAAAAATTGAGGTCACCCCGGACGGAGCCATGGAGATCGCCCGACGCAGCCGAGGCACTCCAAGAATCGCCGGTCGCCTTCTCCGAAGGGTCCGGGACTTTGCCCAGGTCCGCAGCCAGGGCATCATAGATAAGGACACCGCTTCGAAAGCCCTAGAGCTGTTCAATATTGACCAGTGCGGACTGGACCAGTTAGACCGAAAGATTCTCTCGGTCATTTGTCTGCAATACAGCGGCGGACCGGTCGGTCTTGATACTTTAGCCGCCACGGTCGGGGAAGAGGCCGACACTATTCTGGAAGTCTATGAACCTTACCTCATTAAAGAAAACTTCCTCTACCGGACGGCCCGAGGCCGGAAAGCTACAATCCTGGCCTTCCGTCACTTAGGCCTGACTCCGCCGGATGGCCTGACCGAAAACGATTGACCCCAGTCTCTCTCCCGAGAAAGGCCCGGGACTTTTGGCAGAAATACTCTGATGAGCCGGCTTTTTCAGGCAGTCAGCTCCTTCAGGGGACCAGGGCAGCCTTAAATAATACTATCTGAAACAGGCGTTAGTTTAACTGCGGAGAATTTCAAAAAAATAATAACTTCAATCAGATCATATGCGCAGAAAAGGCAAACACCTAATAATTAAAAGCAGCGGAAATAGATTAAAATTAAATATTATTTAGTCGTCCCTGAAAAACTTTTTGGGCCGAGTCAAAAATTTTTCTCACCGAAGCATAATTCAATCATTTTTAGTATTAAATAGATATAAAATTGATTTTTAGCAATTTATGATTATGT
>JAISEL010000019.1 GCA_031264185.1 Deltaproteobacteria bacterium | reverse complement strand
TAAATATTTTAAATTAAAGCTTCCTGATAATATTGAAGAGTTAATAAAGCGATAAATATTTATAATTAATCGCTTATTGAAATCAGGCCTGTAGCAAGAAAAATCCGGGAATTAAGGTTAATTCTGTGTGTCGGTAAGGTGACTGCCTGACTGCCCTGCCTGACCATGAGCGGATAAAAGTATTGACAGAGAAAAAATGAGAAGGCCGTGAAGGGAAGGAATTTTAGACAGCAATGACAAGCCTCCAGCAGACGCAGACAGGTTTTTTCTGATACAGGACAAATTATTCTGTCTATTTTTGGATAATTTGGACTGCCTGTAATGGTATGATCTAATATAGTAAAATATATTAGTTAATTATATTTAAATATATTTTTTATTGGAAAATTATGCCGAGCTATAATTGTGGTTAAAAGGCCGAAAAAATGTATAATAACCATGATTTATCGTTATTTTTAAATGAGTCAAATCGTTCTGTAATTCTGTCCATGCAGGACTCAAGTTTACGTTCAAGTTTGCCTATTTCCGACTTAAGCTCGGCTTTAAGGTTGCCAATTTCCGACCTTAACTCGCCCATTTCCGCCTTGCGACATGATCTTTCCTTTCCATAATGCGAATTATGGAATTACTTTAGTGCGGTTTTTTGATTTTATAAAGTCATTATCGGATTGAGAGTAGAAACACCCTGTTGAGACAAGAGAGACTCAACTGAAGCTGAGTCTGGCCGTTGGAGGCATGCCCCCGCTGAAGAATATGGATGGACACTAGTAAATGACTGTCCTCTGGCATATGGGGAATGAGTTCGGAATGACGGACGAAAAGGCCTAGTTTTGTTCATCCGAGTTTTATATGCAAAAATCATTATTTTGCTGGAAGTTGTTTTTTTAAAGATTTGACTTTTATCGGCACAGCAATGCAATAGAGTTATTATGTAATTGGCGGTCCTGATATGTCAAATGGATAAATACGAATAAATTGAACAGCTTATTCCGAATCTGACTAACAAATTTCAACGTCAGAAAATGCTCCCGCCAGACAAACAGCTGGAAAATATGTTACGTCCAATACTGCTCGAAAAGAATGTTTGGAAGAGTTTTAGCCAATCCCTGGCCGAATTGACTCGTCAATATTGGGCATAATTGTTCCTGCCATAGCCCTGAATTCCGGAATATCTTTTCACTGCCTATTTTTTTGCCAGGCCGGACAGTGAAGCAGCTTCAAAATGCTATATATTTACATATTATTATGTATTTATAATTACTTAAATATTAATAATATTAATATTTTTAAGATAAAAGTATTAATAAAGCTGTTAAAGAACAAACCCTGGGGCCATTGGATTTTAACTTTAGGTGACATCATTTTTTATACATATTTCCGGCTTGCTCTCTAAAAATGGAAAAAATTTCCCTTCTTAAAAAAATGGACATCACATAGTCTTGTTTTTTTTCTCTTATTATTGTATAAATGTGGTTATAGAGCCGTATACCGACATACTGTTTTGCCTTCCGTTTGATTCCAATTTCAGATTCAGTTTAAAAAGTCAGTTATTTTTTTAGGGCCACAGATGTTTAAAAAAGCCGAGAGTTTGAAACGCAAGGGCCTGAAATTCTACCAGGCCCAACATTTCAGCGAAGCCTTAGCGGCTTTGGAGCAGTCAATTCGTTTAGAGCCGGCCGATGAAGGGACGTGGACCGTCATCGGTGAGGCTCTTTTAAAGTTAGCCCGCTATGAAGAAGCTTTAGACGCTTTTGAGCGTTCTTTGGCCATCAATCCCCACAGTTATTTTCCCTGGCTGGAAAAAGGTTTAGCTTTAGCCGGTTTAGGCCGGTTTTCCGAGGCAGCGGACTCTTTTACCCAGGCTGTCCTGCTGGCTCCGGACGAAGAGGTGGCCTGGTTTAATAAAGGTCAGGCCCATCTGGCTTTAGACGTGCCCCAGCAGGCTTTGGAGGCTTTTGAACAGGCTCTGTCCATAAACCCCAGGGACGCCGTGTACTGGAACTATATCGGCCGGGCTCTGACAGCTTTGGACAGGGTGGACAAAGCGGCTGACGCCTTTTCCCGGGCCGCCAATCTGAGCCCCCATGTCTCAGATATGTGGTTTGACAAAGGTCAGACTCTGATCCGATTGAACCGTTTGGCTGAGGCTTTGGTGGCTTTGGACAAGGCCACCAGCCTGGAGCCGGGACGGGCCGATTACTGGCTGGCCAAAGGGCGGATTCATCAGGCTTTAAAAAGTTATCCCGAGGCTTTAGAGGATTACTCCCGGGCTTTCAGCTTAAGACCCGGGGAGCCGGAGATAATGATTTTAAAAGGCCGGGTTTTGTGGCTTATGGGCCGGGACGAGGAGGCTCTGGAAGTATACAGGGCCGCTTTGGAACTTCAGCCCGATAATGTCGAGGCCATAGGAGCTGTGGGCGATCATCTGGCCGACACCGGCGAATTGAATAAGGCCTTGGAATATTACGAACGCAGCCTGGAACTGGAACCGGCCCAGGTCAGAGCCTGGCACAGCCGGTCCATGGTTATGGCCTCTTTAGGCCGCCACGGGGCGGCTTCGGAATCTTTATTAAAAGCCATTGAACTGACTCCGGAAGAATCGTGGCTGTGGCTCGATCTGGGGGAGGCGGACTTTGCTCTTAATAAGCCTGACCGGGCACTGGCGGCCTACGATAAAGCCCTGGACCTTGATCCCCATTACGTGGCTGCCTGGATCGCCAAAGGCCAGGCCCTGACCATGCTGTCCAGGCCCGGGGAGGCCAATGAGGCTTTTGACCGGGCCAAGGCCGAGGCCAAGAAAAAAAATCCCCGCAGACCCAATTTTCGCTGAAATAATTCTTTTTACAAAGCTGTATTTGGGGACAGGCGGCTTAGAGTTATTTTCCGGTCCGCCTTAAAATGTTTTGGCCGGTTTGGACAGCCAGACCAGAATGATTAAAAACAAAAAACAATATGAGCATGCTTGAAATATTTCATTGGCCGAGATGATAAAGCTTTGGTTTACGATCTGCCGCTCCAGGTAGCCGGCCGCCTGATCCTGAGTCATGCCCAGATCGGTCAGTCTTCGGAGGCTCTCGGTGGCCAAGGGATTATAGGCATCTATCAAACCGGAAAGCCTGGTCTGGTGCAATGCTTCCCGGCGTTCCCAGAAAGTGGTGGAAATAGAGGCGCCTATGGCTGAGAAAAGCGTTCGGGAACAGTTGTACAGCCCCGAGGCTCCGGCAATTTTGCCGGGGTCCATGCCGATAAAAGTAATACTGGTGATGGGCGCGAAAAAGCAGGCCAGACCGATGCCCTGGATAAACTGAGGCAGCAGCACATACCTCATGTCCATGCCCGGCTCAAATCCGGTTCGCATATGCATGGTAACGGCCAGCACACCGAATCCGGCCGTAATGACAAAACGCATGTCAATGTGTTTGGAGTAGCGGCCTAAAAGCGGCATCATGATGACCGGCAGAATGCCGATAGGGGCGGTGGCCAGTCCGGCCCAGGTGGCGGTATAGGCGTAACGGGTCTGCAGAAGAAGAGGAATTAAGACCACTGTGCCCATATAGAGCATCATGCCCGCACTGATTAGAGTTATCCCGACACAGAAATTCCGGTACTTGAAGAGGCTTAAATCAATTAAAGCTTTGGGGTTGCTGTATTCCCAGACTAAAAGTAAAGTCAGGCCAGTAACGGCGATAACGGCCAGAATTTGAATGGACGGGGAATTAAACCAGTCAAGATCTTTGCCCCGGTCCAGCATCATCTGAAAAGCCCCCACCCCCAGAGCCAGCAAGCCAAAACTTATGCCGCTCCAGCGGGGCCTTTTTATTTTTGTTTCCCGGCCGGCCAGAACCCGGCTGGAAAGGAGTAAAACCGCCAGACCGAAGGGAATATTAATAAAAAATATCCAGCTCCAGTGGAAATTATCGCTGATATACCCGCCCATAATGGGACCGAAAACCGGAGCCACGGAAACGGTCATGGAAAAAAGGGCCAGAGCCATGACCTGTTTTTCCCTGGGGTAGTTGTTCATGAGTAAACTTTGGGCCAGGGGGATCATAGGTCCGCCGACCGCGCCCTGGATAATCCGGAAAATAACCAGGGCTGTCATGTCCTGAGACAAACCGCAGGCCGTGGAGGCGAGGGCAAAAAGACCGGTCGACCAGAGAAAAAGTCTCTTTTCCCCGAATCTTTGGGCCAGAGGGCCGGTTAAAGGCAGGACTATGGCGTTGGCCACGCTGTAGGAAGTAATAATCCAGGTGCCCTGGGAATAGGAAGCCCCCAGGTTGCCGGAAATCGTCTGGACAGCCACATTGGCAATGGTCGTATCCACGACCTGCATAAACGTAGCCAGAGGCAGAGCGATGGTCAGGATTAACAAATTCGTTCCGGTCAGAGGTTCCCACAAAGGAGCCTGAAAGGCCCGGCTCATGACGGCTCCTCAGGGGCATTCGGACTTTCCGGAGCATCCGGCAGTTCCCGGGCCTGACGGAGAGTGCGGCCTAAATTGTCGGCAATGGTGTCGGCTATCTCTTTTTCAATGGACGAAAAATCGGCAGCCAAGGCCCCGGCCGAGCGGCTAGCGGCGTTGGCCGGCGGAACTTCGGCCGGGGATTCATGAAGTAAGATTTCCACCCGGCACGATAAACCCAGAAGCAGAGGCGCCTGGGCTACGGTCTCGGGGTCTAAAGCAATGCGGACCGGCACCCTTTGGACAACTTTTATCCAGTTGCCGGTGGCGTTTTCCGGGGGCAGTAAAGAGAAGACGCTGCCTGTGCCGGCCGACGAACCGACCACCACGCCCTTGTGAATAACTTTGCCGTTATAGAGATCGGCTATGACCATGGCTTTTTGGCCGGCTTTAATGGTATCAAGCTGATTTTCCTTGAAATTGGCGTCCACCCAGATGTCTTCCAAAGGCACGACGATCATTAAAGGAGTTCCGGCGCTGACCAGAGAGCCGACCTGGACAGTCCGTCTGGCTACCTGCCCGGTGACGGGACTGCGGATCTGACATCTTTCAAATGCCAGCCAGGCTTCTTTAAGTTTGGCGGCGGCCGCCCGGACCTGGGGATGTTCGGGAACAGGCTGCTCGCCCAGTAAATGCCGGGCGGCAGCCAGCTGGGCCTGGGCCGCTCTTAAGTTGGCTCCGGCCACATCGGTCTGGTTGCGGAACCTTTCCACTTCCTCAGCTGTAACTGAGGTGCCGGTTTTAAGTTTTAAGCGGCGGTTATATTCGTTTTTAATGAGCAGCAGTTCATTCTGCCTGGCTTCAATCATGGCCGTCAGACGGTCCCGGTCGGCCTGGAGACTGGCTACCTGGCGGACGGCTTCGGCTAAATTGTAGCGGGCCTGTTCCAAAGCCAAAGCCGCGTCGGCCGGATCTAAGCTCACCAGAAGCTGCCCGGCGGTGACGGTATCGGTGTTGTCGGCGAAGATCTCCATGACCGTGCCCCCGGTTCTGGGGGTAATGCGGATCTGGTTGCCGGTAACGTAAGCGTCGTCGGTGGTCTCATAAGGTCTCAGAAAAAAGAACCAGTAAATCAGGCCGATAAAGCCGATTATCAAAAATACGGCCGCTGTTTTGATCATCGGGCCTCCCCGTCCTCCGGCGGGTTTGGCCAGGGTTTCCGGTTCAGGTATGGCTGGAGGCTGATCGCTCATGCTCAGGGCTCCTTGCGGCAGGTCAGACCCTCGGTCAAAAGTGACTGGATATGTTCCAGAGCTCTTTCCTGCGGTATTTCAGCATTAAATATTTGCTCCCAGTTTTTTTTAGCCAGAAGAGGGACATAGACTCCGCCGATCAGGGAGATAAATAAAAGTTCCGGCACTATGCGCGGGTTAATGGCGCCGGAGGTCTGGCCCTGCCTGATTTTTTCCAGAAATTTGCCCGAAGCGCCCTCCGGGATCTTGGCGGCCAGAAAAGCCCGTAAAGTTCCGCCCTCGCTGGCCAGTTCCCGGCTCCAGAGGGGCAGAAACCAGGGCGAAGAATTGGCCACAAAAAGCATTCTTTTTTGAAATTCATCCAGCATGGCCAAAGGCCCGGCCACCTCCAGGGCCGCCTGCCAGATGTACCGGATTAAAGGCACTAGATGGTACTCCAGGGTCTGCTCAATGAGCTGTTCCCGGCTGGCGAAGTGATAGTAGAGGGTAGCAGGGGTAATCCTGACCCGCTGGCTTATTTCAGCCAGGGTGCTGGCCGGAATGCCTTTTTCGGCAAACACCAGAATAGCCTGCTCCAGAATGGAGATCCGGATGGAGGTCTGGCCTTCCGGGTGCTTGGGCGGCCGGCCGGCCGGCCGGTACCGGTTTAAACTGGATATGGTCATGGAGAACCTGCTAAATTAATCTGCTTGTTAATTAATTATCCTGCTTTTTCGCGCCGTGTCAAGGCCGGGCTCTCCTCAAACCTCTGAGTTGATTCGTTAGTTTAAGATTCACCTGGAACCAGACACTTCAGAATAAAAAAGTCTTGCCAAAATCATTCAGCTTCATTACAATGGGTCAGTCAAAAATTGGCCTAAAAATATATGGTCATGTTTGGTCATTAGAGTCTAATAATATAGTTATATTTTAATGGCCTGATTTAAAGCCGGTTCATCTGAATTAAAAGTATAATTATGTGAATTTAATTGATAAATTTTATTTTTGCTTAAAAAACTAAGGCCTTGACCTGACCTTAAAATGTTGATATAAAGTTACGAAATCTTCTGAGAGATTGTTTGAGCATAAAAAAAGGGTCCGGCCGGACTGACCGACGGACCCCAGGAAAGAAAGAGGCTAAAAGATTAGCGCTTAAAGCCTTCAAGTAATTTAGAAGGGCAGGACAACTACAGCGGTGCCCGAATGCACATAGTTGACTTTACCGGCCATGCCGTTATAGGCAATGTCTACGAACCAGCCGTTGCCGAAGTTATAGTTGAAGCCTAAGCCCCAGGTGGCCACGCTGCGGTCATAGCTGGCAAACCAGCCGTGGTGGAGAACGCCGGGAGCAACAGCTCTGGTGGCCAGATCGGCGATATCGTCGTCAGAGACCCGGTAGTTGTAGCCGCCCCGGAAATAGACGCCGAGGTTGCCGGTGTTGTATTTGACCTTAACACCCATGGAGGCCAGATGCAGCCAGAGACGGACATTTGGAGCAGGATCAGGAGTGTGAACAACAGCCCAAACGGAACGCCAACCAAGATATGGGTCAATGGTCCAGTTTTCGTTAACGGCAAAATCTTTGTCCCAGTAGAGAATCATTGAGGTCAGCCGGTCATCATAGGAGGCATTGCCAAGAGGAGTTACGGTTCCGTCGGCTGCAACGTAGTCTGCACTGGATTTATAGTCGTTCCAGGCTTCCACTATGTTGAAATCAAAATTACCGGCTACAGGGTGGGCGAATTTGGTTCCCAAACCGATAAAATTAGAATAGGCGTGAGCGGTTCGGTCAACTCGCCCTCTATCGTCAATACCGACCCAATTGCCGCCGTCGTAGTCGGAATAGGAGTACTGATACAGAAAGTAAACGCTCCACATGTCATTTAAAGGCTTGGTTAAAACAAGAGCCATGCTGCCCAGTTTGGAATCACCGGACTGGATCTTATGACGGCCGCCGGCTCCATCGTCATCATCAAAACCTTTGTGGTGAGAGTAGGAAAATTCCGGAACCAGGGCCACTACCATGGGGCTGCCTTCGCCGGCGGACGGAGCCTCTTTCCGGATTAAGTTTTTGCTGTTTTCCGCAGCCAGGGCCTTATACGTCATGTCCTGGAAAGAACGGTCCCTGTCTTCTCGGGTCTGGTATGCCACCGACGGGATGGACCAGCCCAGGATGCCCAGACAAAGGGCGAGAATCATCAGTTTCTTCATCAAAAATACCTCCGAGGAACTTTAAGCGGCTGGGAGTAAGAAATTCCCGAAGCCAAAAATTTAATTATTTCAGCCAATTTACTGTCGGTTAGACCTCTGGCCTGCCCAACAAACCAAAAGGTCTCCGAAAATAACCTTAATAAACTTCAAAAATAAACCGATCGCCCGGGAGGGGGAGATCTGTCAATTAATCCGGTAAAATCAAAAAGCAACAGATTAGACCCAAAACTATCAGATAATTAAACCAAAAGTTTAAGGTCCTTCTTTTCTCTTTATCCCCAGTGAATCTTTATAATCAGCCGAAGGTCAGGGAGTACTTTTTTCTTTTAGGGGATTGTCATTAAAATACTTTATTTTTAGTTATTTTGTCAAGTTTTTTTTAGCTTTTTTTCGGATTACTTTTATTACAGTTTTTAAGCCTGCCATAGGCACTGGCTGTAACAGCCCTAGAATAGACCGTAATCGTCTTTTCCCAGGACACTTTTTTCTAGTTCATTTTTTGAAATTTTTTCCAGTTTTTTCTCTCTGAAGTCCAAAAATTTCTCATTTAGGGCTTTAAAGGGGTGAAAAAACGTCTTTGAAACAGAAAATTCTGGCCTGGGCTTTTGTAATTATAGTATAAATAAAAAAGGGCAGTATAATTCTAAAATTTTTATCATAGATATCTAATATTTTTTTTACATGTCAATATCTAAATAAACAGACGCTTCCGGTTTCCGGCCGGAAATTTGAGCAAAAAAATGCCGTCTCCCCGAAAGGCCGGGAAGACGGGCAGGAGATTTTTCCAAGGAGCCCCTAAGCTTTTTTGCGCTCTTTGGCCGGACGGGCTTTGGTCTTGACCATTTCTTCTTCTTCCTCAAAGGTGGTGACCGGTCCCAGGACTTCGTGGAGGATGTAATCCCGATCCTCAATGGAGTAGCCCAGGCCGAAGATGATCTTCCGGGCCGTCTCCGGACGGCATTTCTTGCCGTTTTCGATCTTCAGAATGGTCAGGGGGGAGATCTCGGCCTTGCGGGCCAGTTCTGCCCGGCTCATGAGGCGCTGTTCACGGAACTCGGTGAGGTTGTTCAGTCGGAGGGTGGTCACAGTATTTTCCCCTTTCGTGAAGGAATTTAAAACTGGCCCGCCGTAAAACGGCAGGATATAAAATGTCCGGTAAAAAAACCGGTAACTAAAACAGATATTTCTTTATCAAAAGCACTGCATTTAGAAATTTAAGCCTCCGGGAGTCTGAAAACTACCTATAAAAGAGCTTATTTTTAACCAAGAATCTAGCCGGAGCTATAAATCTTGTCATCCTTCCTGAGCAAAAAAATATTAATCCCAAAAAGACTGCCCAAATTTGAAATACCATAAAATATAATATATTGATTTAAAAATCAATAATTATTTTATAGAAAATATTATTAATATTTATCTGTCTCAGCACTATGATATATCTGTAAAAAAGAAGCAACTGCTTTTTCTAAAGCATATCTTTATTTTAATTAGCGTTTAGAGAACTTTCAGGCATACGCTATAAACCATTGTATATTAAATTTTATGCCCCTGTTATTTCGATACTGACTTAAAGATCAGCTTTAGATTCATTATATGATTCTGTAGTTAAGAATGTCAAGAAAAAAAATAATTAAAACCATCTATTAACGAGTAAATTGCCATAATTAATTCAGACAGTCCGCAGTCTAATTTTTAATAACACCATAGGTCGCGTTATAGATGTACTATAAATAATGTTCAGCCCAAGTAATTAACAACAATTTTTATCACTCACTCTGTTAAGATATTTAATTTAGATAACTTTTTGAAATGCCAATTCAATCAGACCGGCTTTGATGGATAGCTCTAATGAGTATACACAGGCGCTAAAACTGATATTAAGTCAAGCATTTTTTATTCTGGAAAAAACTATAAGTAAGATTTAGCTAACATTTGTTCAATACAATAACTGAAAGTAAAAATCAAGTATTTTTTTTTGTTTTTAAAAATCAGGGGTATTTAATAATTTCAGCTAGCGTCTTTAGACGATATAAATATATGGTTTGATTATAAGTATCTCGATCATTAAGTACTTGATTTTATTGAATAAAATTTTATAAGTTCTGACTCAAGACTTTGGGTTTAGGGCGGAAACGGTCACCAGAAATTGTATTTTTGAGGTTAAATATTTTTTTTATTTTCCCTAAAAAAGCTCAAAAAGACCTTCAGATAGCCGAAAATTAAGGCTCAAAATTTACCCACTTTTTTCCGTCTCTGAGGTCAGCAATCGGCGGATTTTTCGGTTGAGCTGATTCGGCTATATTTATAACTAAGATACCTTAATATATTTTAGTCATAAATTGAGCGGAAATTAGGACAGGTTGCCTTATTGATTTAACTATTTAATTTTTCCTCCCAAGTATAGGTCTTTTTCCGGACCGGCGCCACTCTGACCAATAGGGAAGGTTATGGGACTTAGGGTAATGTTTTACATTAGGGTTTTATAAGAATTGAAAGAGTCTAATAAGATATATTTCTGTAAATCAAAAATTTCTGTTCTGGATTGAGACTGAAAATTTTTTTAATATCAGTATATGGTAGGAAATTTTGTCCGGCCCAAAATAGAGGATAACTGCGGATAAACAGCGGGGAAGTCCGGCTTTAAATGAGGCATTAAGTTTAAAGGCTGGGAAATAACAGTTAAGGAAAGGGCAGGTGACAGGTAAAAAAGGCCAGGCCCGGAATCCGATAGCCCTTTAAAAGCCGGTCGGCCTTGGGTTTAAGGGACCCGGGTCGTGTTCCGGCCGGACATATGGGCTATCGGGTTCCTCAGAGGAACTTTTCCATACTTCAGTACTCTCCCGGCGGCCGCTGGCCGCCGGAGGACTTAATTCATGGTCGGTTCCAAGGCCGCAGTCTGGAACTGTTCCTCCGGCAGGCTGTCGCCTAAACCGAATTCCACCGGCATAGGCAGTGTCATTTCCGAAGTTTTCCGGGACAGGACTTGTTTGGCCCCGGCTATGCTGTATTTTTCCTCCTTAAGGAGAGTCTTGATCTCCAGAACCCGGCTGACCGCCTCCTCGTTGTAACGGCGTTGGCGGCCGTTGGTGCGCAGGGGGCTGAAATAGCCGTCAAATTCGCTCTCCCAGTAGCGGAGAGTATGGATCGGAACATTGGTCAAGTCCGACACTTCTCCGATGGTAAGCCAGTCCTTCTTGATTATCATGGGCATGGAGGGTTCCTCACTTGAAATTGGTCGTCACTCAGGGACCAACGGTCCGCGTGAAGATAACTAGCAAATCAGGTGCCATTTTATTTACGGAAATAATTCCTTGATAATAGCCGCGTTATTAGGTTTTTATAGAGTTCTAGGAAATATTATCCCTATAATCAGGACTATACCGGGCCAGAATTTTCCTGAAGTGACCTGACAAAGCCCTTTAAAAGGCTTATCTTTTAAGGGGAGATTCGGGAGACAGAAAAAGTGAGCTTGGTTTAGGGTTTGAATTTTTAAGCAGTTTAAGGCTTAAGCGGCCCGAACAGTCACGGACAGGCTTTTTCCTTCTTTTTTAAGGGCCCGAAGTGTGCTAATATAGACAAGATCCGCTGGCCGATCCCTGTGACTTTCAGTCAGGGTTTTTGGCTTCAGAGTCTTTTAACCTGGGTCTCATAACTGAACCATACATTAAGGTGAACTTACATGCCCATGGATTGGGAAGAGTGGAATAAAAACCGCCAAAAAAATCAGCCTCGGCCCCGTAAGCCGGAAAACAGCAACGGTCAGGGCCGGCCCAACGGCAGCGACGGACCTTCCGGCTTTGACAAGCTGGTAAAAGCTCTTAAGGGGACCGGTTCCGGACGGCCGCCGATTCTGATGCCTCTGGCCATTGTTATCCTTTTGTGGCTGGCCTCGGGCTGCTTTACTGTTGAGACTTACGAGTGCGGCCTTATCAAAAGGTTCGGCCAGTACAGCTCCCGGGTTGAGCAGGGGCTGAGGTACCACTGGCCCTGGCCCATTGAAAGCGTTATTAAGGTCAACTTCAATCAGATCCGCCAGTTCGAGGTGGGCGGCGGCAGCTCGGGCTTGGATGAGGCCACCATGCTGACCGGGGACGAAAATATCGTCAATATTCAGTTTGTGGTTCAGTACAAGGTAGACGATCCCAACTCTTACGCTTTTTCGGTCTACGATCCCGACAAGACCATCCGGGATGCGGCTATCTCGGCTATGCGGGAAGTCATCGGCCGCAACACGATTGACGGGGCCCTGACCGAAAACCGGGCCAAAATCCAGGAAGACACCAAAAGCACCCTCCAGGTCATGATGGCAAAATATAAAACCGGGCTGGTCGTCAATAACGTCGAACTCCAGGATGTTCACGTGCCCAATGACGTTATGCAGGCCTTTAAAGACGTGACCTCAGCCCGTGAGGATCGGGACCGTTCGGTCAACGAGGCCACAGGCTATAAAAACAGCCGTCTGCCCGAGGCCGAGGCCAAGGCTTTCTCCCTGGTAGCTCAGGCCCAGGCATATAAAGCCGAACGGGTTAATCAGGCCAGAGGTGACGCAGCCAGGTTTCTGGCTCTACTGGCGGAGTACCATAAAGCTCCGGATGTCACCCGCCAGCGTCTTTTGCTGGAAACAATGGACCGGGTTCTGGCCGGCTCGGACAAGTACATTATGTCCGGCCGGACCGGAAATCAGGTCCTGCCTCTATTGGGTCTCAGCCAGCCGGTGCCCAATCCTTCCCAGCCCGCTGCTCAGGGTCGGTAGTCAGCATGAAAATATCTTTATCTATGGTTATTGTTATTATAGTAGCTCTCTATCTTCTGGTGTCCTCGGTCTTTTTCACCGTTGATCAGACCCAGAGAGCCATTGTTCTCCAGTTCGGCCAGCCGGTCGGTGAAGTCAGGGAGCCTGGTCTGCACATTAAAATCCCTGTCATCCAAAGAGTGGTCTCTTTTGAAAACCGGTTAATGGAATACGATGTGGCAGCGGCTGAGATTTATTCCGGGGATAAGAAAAATCTGGTGGTCGACGCTTTTGTCCGCTGGCGCATAGACGATCCTCTGCTTTTTTACCAGCGCTTCAAAAGCGAGAACAGCTTCTCCATTATTGAGGAAGCCAAAAGCCGTCTGGGCGGCATTATTGTCGGCGAACTCCGCCGGGAACTGGGTCTTCACAATATGGCCGATATAATCTCCCAAAACCGCGGCTCCATAATGGAGATTGTCACCGATTTCAGTAACCGCAAACTTTTGGAAGATACCAACGCCGGGCTGACGGTTATTGACGTGCGCATCAAAAGAGCCGATCTGCCGCCCCAGAACCAGAAAGCCGTCTACGACCGGATGAGGACGGAACGCGAGCAGCAGGCCACCAAATACCGCAGCGAAGGCCGCCGCAACGGCCAGATGATCATGGCCGAAACAGACCGGAGCGTAAGGGAGACTTTAGCCGAGGCCGAGCGTCAGAGTCAGGTTATTCGCGGTGAGGCCGATTCCGAAGCGGCGGCCATTTACGCCCAGGCTTTCGGTCAGGATCCGGAGTTTTACTCCTTTAAAAGATCTTTGGAGTCTTACCAGACCGTTTTGGGCGAGCGCAACGTCATCCTGCTCGATCCCGACAATATGGAGTATCTGCGCTATCTGGGCAGGAGCGGCGAATATACTTTGCCGGAGGTTCTGTATACCCCCTCACCGGCCGAAAAGCCGGCCGAAGTCGTTTTGCCTCCAGTCGGTCAGGAGGCCGGAGAAAGTCAGCCGGCCGCCGCTTCGGCTCCGGAGCCGAGTCAACCGTCCGATCATTAAGTTCCGGCCGAATCCGGAGGCTTTTCGGCTTTAAGGTAAGGAGCGGCTATGGCTTTTTTCTACCTCGGGCTGGCCTTTTTGGGAGCTGTGGCTCCGTACAGTTTTCTGGGTCAGTTTTTTGTCAGTTCCGGTCTTAATTTTCCGGAAATAAGAGCCCAGATGTGGGCCGGACCGGTCAGCAGCTATTTTGGTCTGAACACTCTGATTGCCGGGGTGGTGACCCTCCTTTTCATCTGGAGTGAGGGGAGGCGGCTGAAAATGAAAGGCCTGTGGCTGCCGGTTCTGGCCACCGCAGCTGTGGGAGTGGCCTGCGGTCTGCCGTTATTTCTGTATTTAAGACGCATCGAAACTGTCCGGCCCGCAGAGGAAGAAAAAGAGACTCTGCCTCCGGGCAAGGCGGCCAGATAGCCGTTTTTGAGGTTTCGGCCTTTAAATGCATCTAATTTTTTTTTGGCGGAGAGAAAAATATGGCTGAAAATGTCAGTGAGATTACCGTTGAGTATGAAGAAGAGGGCGAAACCCTGGTCAAGGAACTGGACAAGGAAATCCTGACCAAGGGGCCTTGGTCAACTATTCTTTTCCGGTACCAGGAACGCAATCGGCGGACCAGTGAGTTTGGCCCGCCCAAGGCAACTCTCCGCCGCTACCAGAAATCGAAAGGCTCTTACCGTAAGCGCGACTCGGTCAATCTGACTTTGGATTCAGCCAGGCAGCTAATCATTATTTTGAACAGCTGGATTGACCAGGGACTTTTAGGCGAGCAAACCTCCCAGATTGACGATGATCTGCCCTATTGATTTTGTCAGCCCGGCCCTGGGGTTTGTAAGGATTGGCGATGTTTGAGTTAAAAGTAACTAACCGTTTTGCTGCGGCCCATAATTTACGGGAGTTTTACGGCCGCTGTGAGGATCTCCACGGTCATAACTGGTTTGTGGAAGCCAGAGTCCGGGCTGAGGAACTGGATAAAACCGGCCTGGTCATGGATTTTGGGGTTATAAAAAAGATTTTGCACGAGGTGCTGGATCTTCTGGACCACAAATATTTAAACGAGCTGGAGTATTTTAAGACTGACAATCCTTCCTCGGAAAATATTGCCGTCTTAATTTTCCAAGAAATGGCTCCCAGAATAACCGAAGCCTCCGAAGGCCGGGTCCGGCTGCACTCTGTTTCGGCCTGGGAAAACGAAAGTTCCTGCGCCACATATGCAGACGGCCAGGCATAAATTTATCCGGAGAGCCGTATAATTCCGAGCGGACATTTCTCTTGACTGTAAGTCTGCCGCTTTCACGGGTCTAACTCAGAAGGAACCGGGGGAAAATTTCGCCCCGCATATTAAGAGTCCGGCCAGACAGCTCCGGCTGAGCGTAAAAGTGCTTTTAGAGCATATCCGGGAATGATACGGCGGTTTTTCCTTTGACGGGCGGACCCGAGTCTGCAGCCTCTTCAGCGCTGTACTCTTCTTCCGGGCCCGGAAATTTAATGACCGCTGGACGGAATCCGGCTTCAGCGGGTTTATCAGGAAATTCCTGCCGGACAAAACATTCACGGCGGAAGAATTTTCCTGCGTTCGGACAGGCTAATTTCGCCGGAACGCCGGGAGAAACCGGAGCCGCTCCTGCGGAAGGATTTCTCATCAGGCCGGTTATTTGACCTTGCGCGAAGGCTGCGGCGGTTCCTGCACCCCGGACTGTCCCAGCTTTGAAGTCCGGATCTTGCTGTAGGCCGCAATTCTTTGTGTCTTTTTGGTCAGAAGTATTCCGGGCGGCTCATTTTGTCAAGTCAGCTGCTCTCTTATATGAGTATTTTAGTAATTTTGAACATTGGCCAGGAAAAATTCCGTGAACGGTCACTGAATTATGGTAAAGCATAGAGATTTATATAGATATTCATATGCTTATCTAAATAATTATATTGATGATGACTCAATAAAGCCTATTTTATCTATCCATACTGCTATATTATTTTTTATATTAACCTCTCACTATATTAATTTAGTCTTTCTACCTTTTTTATTTTCTATTTTTTAAAATTTACTAATTTATATAGAATATTTAATATACGATTTTTGACTACAATATTAAATTTATTGTCTATAGGAATTTTATTTATTGAATTTTTATTTTTTTTCTCTTCTTTCTATAAAACTACTGCGCTGACTAAATTTCCAAAATTAAAACGAGGCATTCTTAGGGGTACAATAATAGATATGCTAAAAAGCTTTGATATATTTGTTAAATATTTTGTTGCGTATTTTTTGATTATTTTTATGTTAATTGTTTATGTTAGCTATTATATTATGTATAATTCTATACCAGCAGTAAATATATTTTATTCTGATATCAACTCTATTGATCTGTCGATTATCAAGTATTTAATTCCCTTTGAGATCGAAATAAGCAGTTATATTTTTCCGTTTTCTTTTCCTTCAGCATTTTTTATGGTTCTTCTTTTTTTAACGGGCGCAGCTTGTTCAGCCTCAAGTCCTGTACTTTGTTTTCCGCTGCGGCCGCTAAGATATCATTTTTGGGAAAAGCTTCGGAGGTCAGAGGATTAATTTTTCAGACCAATGCTTAAAGCTGCTGTTCTGGCCCGGAAGGCAGGCTTAGTCTGTTTCTGCGTCAGAAGATGAATTTGTTGGGCTGCCAAACAGTGAAGGCGGGAGCAGCAGCTTTTCAGATGTTTTTTAACAGTACAGACAGAATGCCGGAATTTTTACGCTGCCGTTTTATGGTATAAATTATTTGGCAGCCGGTAATATTTTAGACTGTAAATTGTTTTTAAATATAACCGTTCGGTAATAGGCGATTATTGGGAAATTTTATTCGAGTTCGGCTAGTGTTTTACGATTTTTCGGCCGTTAATTTTATGGCCGAAGGCAGGGGGTTGGATTTTACTGAAAAAATACTTGACAGCGGACTTAAGGTTTTGGTATTCTGATTTTTAAGGATCCCTAAGGATTAGGATTCTGAACATAGGCCAGGGTAGGCGTCTTTTTGTGACTTAGGTCATATAAGGTGTCTTATTCTGGTTTTTTTTGAATAAGACACCTGAATTAAGGCGCAAATCCGGTTAGCATACGGGCCGCCATGGACGGGCGAATCAATTTATATTTTTTACCTGATTTATTCGGGAGGTCTGTCCATGATTGTTAACAATGTAACCAAAGAGGCCAGCCAGAACTACCGGGCAGCCGGGACTATCCGCCAGGCTTTTGTGGAGCAGGTGGACGGGGCCCCCAATGTTGTTGCCCAGATCCTCCGCAGCGGGGCGCCCAAACCCCACGCCACTGTTTCCAATGCCATGGTCGCGGCGGTCGACCAGTACACTCCGCCTCCGGGCCGCAATATGGCCCATTATCTGGCCATGGATGTGGACAAAGCCGGTAACGGGTCAACATCCGTAGCCGACGCTCTTCAGCGTTATCTGGATATCCAGCCCCGGCGGGAAGCGGAGGCTGATCCCAGGAACACGGCCGCCAACGACGCTTACCCCACTTTAGTCATGGATGAAGATACAGCCTGGTCTGAGGTCCTGCCTTATCAGTTCAGCGTCAACGGCATTTCCCAGCAGCAGTCCCAGCCTGTCTTCTTTGCTCTGGGCGGCTCGGTCAGGGCCCGGGTTACAGGTGAAGGCGTCTCGACCATCACCACTCCGGCCACCGAAGCCGAACCCGCTCATCTGGTGGGACCCGTAGCCACCAAAGGTTCTTACTATCCGCCCGAGGCGGCCGCCCAACTGGCTATGGACCGGATCTTCGACATGTACTACCCCAACGGAGTGCCGGCCATAGCTCCAAAAAGCGACGGTGATACCGGGGCTAACGGCTCTGATAAAGATGTGGCCGAAACTTTAGCCGACATGCGCTTTACCGGTCAGTCCGGGGAAGGGGAGAATGTCCGGACCGCCCTTAACCGCTATATCGGTTTGAATATGGTCGGGCAGACTAACCGGCTCTATCCTGCGGCTTTAAACGGTAAGATGGTTTAAGCCGCCCTTTGGGTTTAAAATTTAAGGCCCCCTTGGATCAAATGATTTGAGGGGGCCTTTTGGGTTTGTTTTTTTGTCTTTGGGCCGGCTCAGACGGGCGTTTCGGCCCGGGCTGACTGTTCCGGGTTGTGCGGCCAGTATTTTACTGATTCAGCTTAGAGACATAGGGTTTGCGGGCTCCGGCCTGAGCCAGGACCGCTTTGGCCATTTCGGCCTCTTCTTTGGTCGGATAGCGGCCGGCCCGAACCGGATACTGGCCTCGGCTGTTGCGGTAAAAGTAAGCCTGAAACTGGCGGCCCTGAAATTTTTGGGCAATCTGGAGGGCTTCGTCCTGAGATCTGGCTGTGGCAATCTGGACCGTAAAAAGTCCCCGGCCTTCCGGTTTGGCCGGCCAGTAGCTGTCGTCTTCCTGGGCTTCCGGAGGAACTTGAACAGCCTGCGCCTGAACCTGTGTTTCGGTTATTGAGGGTAAAGGCACTGGATTATTATAGGACTCTTCCGCAATTATACCTATGGCTTCTGATGAGCCGGCCTGATCAGGTTCGGGTTCAGGAACGTAGCCTGCTCTTTGATAGGGCTCCAGGGGAATGGGAGCCGGAGTTGAGGGGGCTGCCTGGATCTGTGGCCGGGCTTGGGCTGCAGGCGGTTCGGATTCCAGAACAACCGGCGGAGGGCCTTCCGCCTTCCGGGGTTTGGGAATGGGGCTGTCCGGGCTTTCCCAAAGACTGCCCCGGCCGACCAAAACGCCTAAAACAAAAATCCAGACAATAAAGACCAGGGACATAAAAAGCCGGGTCAGCCATTTGACCGAAATGAGCCAGGACGGTTCTTTTTTCTCCGAAACTGTTGTTTCCGGAGCCGGCCTCAAGGCCTGCAGGGGGCCGGATTCCGGAGGAGGCGGGCTCTGAGCGGCGCCCGGTTGATTTTTCACTGCTTGGGGCGAATCTTCCGGTTTGAGTTGAGCAGTTAGGGTTGTCAGCGGCATGACCGGCATTTCAGCCGTTTTTTCGGCCACCTGTCCGCCCAGACTCCGGACCCGGTGATGGTCGAAAAACGTTATTTCCTGAGCAATCAGGACATTGGCTTTGTTCAGGTCAGTCAGACGGCTTTTGTCGGTCCCGCTTGGTTTTACCTGCTCGGCGCTGGCCGCGCCGGGACCGGGGAACTGGTAGGTCTTCACAGCGGTTTACCTTCCTGAGGCAAGAAAAGGATCACATCTTCTCCGGGGCCGAGACCCCCAGCAGGTTAAGACCCGAGGCCGTAACCAGGCGGACAGCGGCGGCCAAAGCCAGTCTGGCTCTGGTCAGTTCCGGCTGTTTTTCTTCAATTAAGCGGTGGCGCCCGTAATATTGGTGAAAAAGCCGGGCCGCGTTTGTAAGCCAGGCAGTCAGTAAATGAGGCTCTAACCGTCTGGCAGCCGATTCCACAGTATCGGGAAAACCGGCCAGATGACGGATCAGATCCGCTTCTTCCGGTTCGGTCAGTAAGCTTAAATCCGGTTTTCCGTCTTTTAAGTCCGCTTTTTGAATAAGGCTGAAAATCCGGGCGCAGACATACTGGACATAATAGACCGGGTTATCCCGGTTTTTGGCTTTGGCCACTTCCAGGTCAAAATCCAGAGCGCTTTCGTGGCTGCGGGTCAAAAACATGAACCTGGCCGCGTCTACTCCGACCTCATCCAAAACTTCCCTTAAAGTCACAAACTCCCCGGACCTGGTGCTCATGGAAACCGGCTGGCCGTTTCTTAAAAGGGTAACGAGCTGGACCAGAACTACGGCCAGCTGCTCCCGGCGGTAGCCCAGAGCCTCGACTGCGGCTTCCATTCTGGGGATATAGCCGTGATGATCAGCTCCCCAGACATCGACGACCAGATCAAAGCCGTGGCGGAATTTATTCCGGTGATAGGCCACATCGGCGGCCAGATAAGTTTTGTCGCCGTTGGATTTGATTAAGACCCGGTTTTTATCGTCCCCTAAAGGTTCGGACCTGAACCACACCGCCCCGTCCTGATCGTAAATATGGCCGCCCCGCCGGAGGCTGGCCAGGGCTTCGTCAACCAGATTTTGATCGTACAAGCTCTGCTCGGAAAACCAGACATCCAGAATGGCCCGGAAATCGGCCAGATCGTTTTTGATGCCGTCTAAGATCCGGCGGCCGGCCCAGCGGCTCAGCCATTGGATTTTTTCTTCTTTGGACAGGTCCCAGAAATTGGCCGGCAGCTCTCCGGGATGGTTCAAAAGTTCTCCGGCCAGGTCAATGATGTACCGGCCCTGGTAGTGGTCACCGGGAAAATTTGTTTCCTCGCCTTTGAGTTCGTTTAAGCGGATTAAAACCGACTGGCCCAGAACGCGCATCTGACGTCCGGCATCGTTAATGTAATATTCTCTGACCACGGTCCGGCCGGTAAAAGCCAGGATTCTGGCCAGACAATCGCCTAAAGCCGCGCCCCGGCCGTGTCCGACGTGGAGAGGCCCGGTGGGGTTGGCCGAGACGTATTCCACCTGGACTTTCTGGCCGCCGGGCTCAAGTCGGCCGTAATCGGAGCCTTTATTCCTGATCTCATTTAAAGCGTACGTCCACCATTCCAGCGACAGCCTGAAGTTTATAAACCCCGGACCGGCGGCCTCGGCAGATTGGATGAAGCCTTCGGAATTGTCCATGAAGCCTATAATTTTGCAGGCCAGATCCCTGGGCTTGAGGCCCAGCGGCTTGGCCAAGACCATGGCCGCATTGGTGGCCAGATGGCCGTGGGCCGGATCTTTTGGCTCTTCAACAACTATATTTTTAAAATTAAGCTGGCCTGCCCCGGCGGGGGCTATTTTTTTTAAGGCCGACTCAATTTTATTTCTGAGCATTTTTTTCATCAAAAATTCACCCGAAAATCCCGGCCTTAAAGCCGGGCCTGAATGGCGTCTTACGGGTTGGCCAGGGCCGCCCTAAGCAGCCGCCTGTGTCTTTGTCCGCCCGGCAGACGGTCTGGGCCTTTTGGACAGCAGGTTTTTGGGGCCTGTGCCCCCGGCGGCTAATCTTTAAAAGCCCGGGCATTTAAGCGCCCGAACAGGCAGAATATTTCGTAAGCGCTTGTGCCCTGCCATTGGGCCGCCTGAGCCGCCGTAATGACGGCTTGTCCGTCCCGTCCCAGGATGACCGCTCTCTGGCCGGGCCTGGGATCCGGATGGGAGCTGACATCAAACATGGTCAGATTCATGCAGACCCGGCCCAGTAAAGGGGCAGGGCGGCCGTCGATTAAAGCCCAGCCGTTGCTGGAGCGGGAGCGGCTTAAGCCGTGGACATAGCCCAGGGGCAGGACGGCCGCTTTGAGATCCGACGGGGCGGAGTAGGTCCGGTCGTAACTGACAGTCTCGCCGGCCCGGATTGTCCGGACCTGAATCACCTGGCTGACCAGGGTCATGACCGGTTTAAGTTTTTTTATAAGTCCGACTCTCTCAGGTGATATTTGTTCAGGGACAGTCTCCAGGGGGTTGGCGCCGTAAAGAAGCAGGCCGGCTCGGGGCATACTGTCTTCATACTCCGGATGGGCGAGAATTCCAGGTCCGGCCAGAGCGCTGTGGAGACCGCCGGTCAGGCTGAGGGACTTTTCGATTTCAATGATCTCTTCAAACCTGTCCAGCTGAAGTTTGGCCTCACTGTCGCCGGCCGTGGCCAGATGGGTCATCAGCCCCCGGAAAAAGATTTTAGTATTTCTGACCAGGTTAGGCAGAACGGCGGGCGCCTCCCGCCACGGCAGACCAAGCCGGCCCATGCCGGTGTCTATTTTCAGATAAACCTGAGCTGCAGAGCCCTTGGGGGCGAGATCCTCTATCAGCTTCAACTGGGGCAGGCTGTAGGCTACAATAATGAGCTTATTTTCCACTGCCGCCTTAATCTGCTCTTTGGTCTGAAGTCCGGCCAGAATATGGATATCAGCCTGAATTTTAGCCTTAACCAGCCTTACGCCTTCCTCTGCGTCCAGGACTCCTAAATTCCCGGCTCCGGCCTGGACCAGAGCCCGGGCGCACTCTTCCAGTCCGTGTCCGTAAGCGTCGCCTTTAACAACAGCCATCAGAGACCTTAAAGGATACATCTGCTGAAGGCAGATGAAATTGTGCCGTAAGGCGGCCAGGTCTATTTCCGCCTGATTAAAGTTCAGCACGTCGGAAGACATGAGTTCCACTCAACCGGTCAATGAGAATTAAGTCCGCCCAAAAGCCGGACTTGGGTATTAATTAATTTCAAAAAATAACATATATTAGAAATTTAGGCAAGCCAAAATTTGATTTTGCTTTAAAAAATAATTTTTGTCATACCGAATCTTAAGAATTTGATCCGTAAATTTTGTTATAAGACGGCCCTTTTTAGATTTGATATGTTTTAGACTCTTTATCGCTCTTTTGACTCAGGACAGCTTAGGAGGCCCCGGCTGTTTTGGCTCATAATGCTGCTTTTTATTGTAAAATAGATATTAAAATATATTTATAATTATTAAAATAATTATAGTATGAACTATAAAAGCTATTAATGGTAACATTATCTGAAACAAGAGTCATCCCCGCCGCCATTTTCGCCAGCTTATCAGCCTTAATTCTGCTCACTTCGGCGCACCTTGCTCTTTCGGTTTTACGGCGGCCGGGCCAGACGGCGGCCGGTTCGTCGCTCTCGCCCTGCGGCACAAGTTTGACCGGCGCGGCGAGGGAGGAAATTTTTGATTCCGCATAAGATGACAGCGGCGGCAGGATTGCCTTTGATCTGTTCAATTCCGTCTATGACGGCAGACGCAGATTCAATGGCTTCTGCTATTCGCTTTTGTTCAGCTGATGGTGGCAGCGGCGTCAAAGTACCAATGCCTTTATTGCGCTGGTCGCTCCTGCCTTGGGATTTTAGGGCCGTAAGAGCATAAGCCGGCATACGCTGAGAAGAAGTTCGGCCTCAACGGATAAAGGACATGGCCGCTGTCCGTTTCTGAATCAAGCTTCAAAGGCATAATCTCCGAAGTGCCGCCGCCGCATTTTGGAGCGGCCGGTGCCTGAAACTGCGCCAACCGCCAAAAGCGGGCCTAAGGCCAAATCACTATTGGCTGGCAAGGCCAGGGGCGTCCGTTTCTTCCGGCTGACTCAGTAAGGCCTTCCACGTCAGGAATGTGAGCTGCCGAAAAGGGCGATCTTTCGGCGAAAATTTTTAAAAGGCCGCCGCTCCCTGTTAAAGAACTGCCTGGGACGATTAAGCCATGATGGAGTCGCTGCTTCGGCCAATTTGCTCTGAGGCCGCCGTCCTGTCACGAATATTGCCGGTTCTGACTGAGGGTCGACCGGAAGTCATTCCGGCCGGATTATTTTAGCCGGACAGCCGTCAGTCCTGCAGGGCCAGTCGGAGGTCAGAAGGTTGTTAATCATAACGATCCCGCCCTTTGAATCAACCCGCAGTTCGACGTAAGCGGCCTGGGAGTAGCTGCTGGCAAAGCCTTCTTCAAAGAAGAAGGTTCCGCTGGTCAGGCGGAAGCGGGATCTCCACTTTTTCGGCAGCGTCCGAAAGGCTATGAGGATTTCATCCGCCGCCGGAGGTTCATCCCGGTATAGGCGGACAAAATTGGCAATACCGTCTTTTTCTTTCATGACCGCCAGCCCTTTGGCCGGAGCCTCTCGGTCCGGCCTGTTGAAAGCTGCTTCAATACTGCTTTCCGCTGACAGCCGCAGATTCAGGTAACGTCCCTGCATCAGGGAGAGACGGCCGCTCTGTGGCATCCATGTATCGGGATGGAGCTTAAGCAGCAGCGGACGACTGCGGGTGATTCGGTACTCCTTTAACACCGCCGCCGACATGAACGACAGCAAAACGATAATTGAAACCGCCAAGAATGCCCTCCCCGGACAGGGACGGCCACTGAGGCCGGGAGCGGAGTCATTTGACCGGTCCCAGAGCGGCGGCTGTTCCGGAAAATCGGAGTCTGAGCCTTTCGGCTCAAGTTCGCCGGGCAGGTGAATCCAGCGGCGGCCGAACACGGCGAACCCCAGGAACATCAGAGCGCCGGCGGCCAGCAGTATGACTGACTTTCGGGAGAAACTCAGCCCGAACTGGCAGCAGAAGAAAATCAAAGCTGCTGTCAGGTAGGCCCCAGCGGCCGCAAAAAGCTCCCGAAAGTCACGGATCCGGGCGTAGACCAGGAGAATGAGGCCCAGGCCAAAGGGTGGAAAGAGCCAGGACCCAGCGGCCACGGCCGTCCCCACCGAGAGACGAATGACCATCTGGCTGCGATGAGTGAAAGCCGATAAGGCTGAGGCGGCCATAAGCCCCAGCCCGCAGCCCCAGGCCAGCGACTTCATGAAAACGTTCGCGGCGTCCGACGGATTTTCCGGCGGAGTCAGGCTGATGACGGCCCAGACCACAGCAGCGCCTGAAAGAAAGATGAGAGCGCCGCAGGCGGCGCAGTCGAACAGAACCTGCAGCCGCAGCTGCGGCCGAAAGTTCAGCCTGAACCAAAGCAGCTGAATTTCGGAACCGAGAGGCCAGTCGGCCAGACGGCGAACCATGAAAAAAGTCGTCAGCGCAAAAAATACAGTCAGAATAACTGAAAGGAAGACCGCTTCGGTTTTAAGGAAAAGTGTCAGCATCGCCAGCAGAGACAGGGTAAAGCCAATGGTTCTGGCCAAGTGAGGGGATAAAAAGATCCAGAAAAAAATAACGAATCCAGCCGGGAACCAGATTTCGGCGAATTTTTGTTTCCCGGTCATACTCAAAAAGGCCTGGCTCAAACCGCAAAAAACAAGAACCGAACCCAGCTGACGGACAATGAAGATCTTCGTGCGCAGGGCAAAGGCCCCTAAAAGGCAGAGCCCTGACCATAAAACATTGGAAGGAACGCTGTGGGTTAAGTAAGACAATTGGCCCCATAACAGAATCATTGGAGTGGCCGCCAAAGAGCCTATGACCAGAAGGAATTTCAGGTACCAAGGGTAGGCTGGATCCTCAGCGGCGGCTTCGGCTGAAAATGCCTCCAGCTCAGCATCGGAAAGGACGGTCCTTCCGGCTGGCCAATCGCGGACCAAAGCCGCTTCCGCTCCGGTCCGGACATGAGCTGAAGCCGCTGAAGGGCAATCCGGCGGTCCGGAGAAGTTTTCCGGTCGCTTTGGGATGCGTCGGCGCAGAAAAAAAAACAGCTCTGGAGCCGCCACCAGGATCAGGATGATCGCGAGTCCCCAAAAAGGTGCCGGCAGGTCCAGGCTTTTTTGAATGCGCAAGTCTCCTATGACTACTAAAGCTCCGGCGCTTAATGCCGAACTTGAAGTGCCCAGAGCCAGAAATAGGATATCGGGCCTGATCAGGGTGTAAAAAAAGAAGACCGCGATCAAGGTCAGGGCATAAAAAAATCCGACCGCTCCCATGTCAGCCAAGTCAAAGGAGCAGTCGTAGAGCGAACCCATCTGAGACAAAAACTTGCCGGTAAGCACAATCAGACAGGCTGTTCCCGCCGAGCGGGTCAGCCAGCGCCCCGGATCGAAAGGAGAGAAAAAGCAGCTTAGTTTCGGCGCCAGGCGTTCGTCCCCGCCGTTGTCCTGAGGCCGCCGGCCGAGCCAGCGCATCGCTTCACAGATGACCCAGAAGAAGAGCTCAAAAAGGAAAAAGCTGTCTAAGGCAGGCTTGAAACAATCTGTAAACCGCCTAAGTTCAGCCCATTGGCCGAGACCCAGCCAAAGGCTGCCGGTGAGCCACAGAATCAGGCCCAGGCCAGTGTCCCGCGTCAAAAGAAAAAAAGGCAGGGTCAGCAGGCACCAGGCCCTGAAAAACTCCCAGGAGTCGGCGCCGAGCTGATAGGTCTGACCGTAAAAGGCCATCATTATCCCCCCGGCCGCAGCTGTCCCCCAAAGGCCGCCTCGAAAAATCAGCCGCTGTCGGCTGAATAAGGCCACAGCGCCGCAGACGGCAAAGAAAGCCCCGAAAAGAACAAATTTTAATGCCCGGGGAAAGGCCTGCCAGTTCCAGGCTTCAAACATGAGCAGGCCGGCCGACAGGGAGAGCAGACCTCCCAGCAGCAGCGTCTGAGTCAAAAAGACAAACCAGTTCCGGCTGCTGGGCTTAAGCCCGAAATGGACCAGACTTTCGTCATAAGACTCCCTGTTTAAGCGATCGGCCAGATACAAAGCCCGCAGTCGGCCGGCGATGGCCGCAGCGGCTCCCGGGCTGAGTTCCTTTCCTTCGGCCGGATTTGCTCCGTCACAGCAATTTATTCCTGTCCCCATGACCTGAATCTCCTGTTCGCAAATTTCAAAGCCCGAGGCGGCTGAACATCGCCTGATGCCTTTTGTAAAACGGCCGGCTGACCGACCTGGAGCCCTGCCGGAATTCAAAATTATTCTTTTTAATATTCGGGCGGCTTTTTTGGGCCGGCAGCCTTTCGGATATTGTTCCAGCCATTATAGCGGTCTCAATGTGGAAAATATATGGAGGGGATTTGGAACTTTAAAGCTTTTTCTTTGGATATGTTTTGGAGCGTTTTCTCTAAAGAATCCATGAAATTGTTTTCAGTCTGGAGTGTACTGTTTTTCAAAAAATTATCATCATCAAAGTGACAATATGACAATGCAATATTGGCAACATATGTATTACGGATTTTATGTGTGCCGCGGAAAGGCGGAACTGCTTTGCGGGCTGAGATGTCCGCCCGCAACTGGACTGATCCGGCCGACAGCGACTGAGGATGACATGGAGGTATTACCTCGGCGGATAATTTTGATAAATCATAAGCACCGTACCATTTAAGGATATTGTGGAATTAAAATTTTTTTATCCTTACTGCAAACAGAGAACAGATATTGCATTATTTTTATTGCATAATCTATGCATGAAAACAATTGAACCTGCCAACAAAACAAAAACGTATCCGCAGATGATCAGAGACCGGGTGATTAGCCTCCATCGCCGGAATTTCCCGGCGCTCATCATCGCTTTCATGTACTTGTAAGCGTTCCTGCTGTCTGCCGCTGGGTTGAGCGGTATGAACCCGCCGGAGAGGAAGGGCTGGCGGCCAAAAAACGCGGCAGACCTGTCGGGACAGGAAGGAAGCTCTCGCCTGGACAGGAAGAAGACATTAAAAAATGTCTTTTGAACAGCGAACCAACTAAATTTGGACTAAACCATTCCGGTTGGTCAGGAAAGGCAGTTTCAGAGCTCATTAAGCAGCGTTTTAATATAGATGCTGCCGCAAGGACTGCCGGGGATTATTTGAAACGATGGGATTTTACACCGCAGCGCCCTGTAAAAAAGGCATATGAACAAGACCCTGAAAAGGTGAAGCAATGGTTTGAGTATTTTGAGGATATTGAAAGACGCGTAATGTCAAATGGTTATCAAATATATTTTGCTGATGAATCAGGCATACGCACAGAAGATCATAAGGCCAGGCCATATGCGCCGAAAGGGCAGACGCCTGCAATTAAAAGCAGCGGAAAGAGATTAAAATTAAATATTATTTCTGCAATTTATCCTAGTGGTTTGATGAAGTATATGACATATTTAGAGTCTATGACAGCTAAATTGTTCGTCAAATTCATGAACTATATTATTAGGAATTCAACAAAAAAAGTTTTTCTTGTCATTGACAACCTGTAAGTTCATCACGGAAAGCTTGTTCAAGCATGGTTAAAAGAGCGTTCCAATAAAATCGAGATTTTTTTCTTCCGCCGTATTCTCTGGAATTAAATCATGATGAGTATTTAAACAGTATTATAAAAAATAAAATGCAGAGTCTGCCGCAAGCTCATTCTCAGGATGAGCTGAATTAAAATGTACACGGAATTATTAAACAATTGCAAAACGATCATTCAAAAGTTAAAAAATTTCTGACCATGATAAAATTAAATACACGAAAGTCGAGGCGAAACCAAAGAATAAATAGATTCTCATAATTATCCGACTGAGTAATACCGACAAAGCAGGGCAAATTTTCTTCTTTGCCTCCGTTAACAGGCTCCGCTGACATGGGAGCCACATCCGCTTCTGCCTTGATGCGCCTGACTTTGTTCAGCGTTTAAAGCGCTGACGGCCTTTTTTGCTCCATCGACCTGCCTCCTTTCCCCATTCCTGGCTTATTTCCAGCCTATTTCCGTTCCGGACGAGCTTTCGGCTCCCACTCTCCCAATAGTGTCCTTCGCCGACAGTCAGTTCTCCGGTACTCCGGCACTAGCGATGAGCTTTCCGCCTTAGTCCGCAGTTTCAATTATCGTCGGTTTCATCAGAACCTTCCCATTTCTGGATTCGCAATATTTTTGGCTGTTCTCTCCACTGTAAGGCCGAATCTGATTCTTCGTCCTGTGGACTGCCTGCCCGCCTTCTGTCGCTCTCCAACCTACCTCCCGGTCACGGAGTTGCTGCCGGTTGCAGGGTCAATTGACCGTGAAGGAGACTTACGCCGCCCTGACAAGTCGCCTTTGTTGGTCCGCATAAATTTACAATGTTTTGACATGAATATAACTTAATATGGCTAATGTCCGGTTAGACTATAAATACTTGACGCTACGGCTCTGGAAACTAGCGACTCAGATCTGAAAATTAACGTTGCCTGAATAAGGGACTGGATGAAATTTCATAACGCTAGTGTTCAAACCGAAAATCCCTTTCTTATTACCCCGGCGGGTAATTATGATACAAACAAATCGCCATAAGGTAAAATCAATGAAGAAAGATATTATCGTAATTATTACTCCGGTGGATAATTTTGACCATAGATAAAATTTAATACGCGAAAGTCAAGGTGAACCCGAAGGAAATAGATTCTCATAATTATCCGCCGGGGTAATATCTCGGTGCCTACTATGAGCGGGAGTTTGACGGACAAGTCAGGACAAAGGTGAACGGCCGGCCGATCGGCTCTCCTTCCCTTAAGGGCAGCAGCGGCATCTTCGAGCTTGGTCTGGCTGTCAGACCGGCCCCGTCCAAGCCGTGGTCGATCGATCTCGGGGTCCAGGGCTATGCCGGAAAAAGGGAAGGCTTTTCGGGGAGCGTAAGCGTCAGGCTGGAGTTTTAGGACAGCTTCAGTTTTAAGCCGCCGAAT
>JAISEL010000013.1 GCA_031264185.1 Deltaproteobacteria bacterium | reverse complement strand
GTTGGCGTATAACCAGAAGAGAAATCACGCACAACACATATTTCCCAACAATAGGAAAACTTGAGAGCGCGCTTGATAACTACTTTGCTCTATACCGACAATCGAATAGCAAATTTGCTGCCCTGTGTGACTTCAAGCACAAATATTAATGTCGTTTACTATAATTGCTCAGTTTGGCCCAAAAGGCATCACTAATTATGTCCCAGCTTATGGTCGCCTGGGAGCCGTTACCGATGACACCCAGATGACGCTGTTCACCGCTGAAGGTCTGCTGCGGACCTGCGTCCGCTCCTGCTATAGAGGCATCACCACTGTCTCTGGCGTAACTGAACTTTCGTACAAACGCTGGCTGTATACGCAGGAACATACATCTCCCCCGACCTCAGCGTACAATAATATAGATCTCACTGGCTGGCTGATCTCCGTTCCGGAGTTGTACAGCCGCCGTTCTCCGGACAAAACCAACCTTTCCGATGCGAAAAACGGCTTCAGCTCAATACATATTACTCCGGCGGATAATTTTGACCATAAATAAAATTAAATACGCGAAAGTCAAGGTGAACCCGAAGAAAATAGATTCTCATAATTATCCGCCGGGGTAATATGAAAACTCCTCTCAATAACAGCAAAAGTTGCGGAGCGGTAATGCGTATGGCTCCGGTGGGCCTACATCCCTGCCTTTCCGAAGTTTTCCACACAGGTGTAGAGCTGGCAGCCCTAACCCACGGACATCCCAGCGGCCAGCTGCCGGCCGGCGTGTTTGCGGAAATCATTTCCCGCCTAAATGCCGACGACCCGCTCCGTGAAGCCTTGAACAAAGCCTTAAACACTCTTAAAACATTTTCAAATCATCAGGAGACTTTAGCCGCCCTTGAATTAGCCATGGCCTTGGACCACGACACAAACATTCCTTCATCACAGGCGATTGAACGGATCGGCCAGGGCTGGGTTGCTGAAGAAGCTCTGGCCATATCGGTTTACTGCGCCCTGGCTTCAGAAGATTATCGCGAGGGCATTCTGACGGCCGTTAATCATGACGGAGATTCTGACTCCACCGGCTCCGTAACCGGCAGCATTTTAGGGTTGGTTTATGGATTGGACCGCATTCCGCCCGGCTGGATAGAGAACCTTGAACTTCGGGAAGTCATTTGTGAAATAGCTGAAGATTTATGTAACTCCCCCCGATGGGAAATAGGTGACTACCCAGATGACATTGACTATGCTTGGGTCAGGAAGAAATACCCATACGATTGAAGACGGCCTCTGCTGGCTTCCCCCGGCTCAGGGTGGCATTGCCAATCATCCATTCCCGATATTTTTGGCGAACTTCAGCTACGCCGGTGTCCAGTGACCCTGGAGTCTTTCCCCGGCAAAAGCAGTGACCGCCCCCATCTACCCGCCCCATTTATGGACCTCCGCTCAGACTGGATCAGGCCGAGAGGGATTTTGCCTCCAGCTCCTTTCTGGCGAACTGGCGGCTTTACCTTTGTTATTGGCAGTTGCTGGCCAGCTGCCAAGTCCGCAGAGGACTTTCACCTCCAAGTCATTGCCGATGCCGGGCACGCCTCCAATAAAAAAGGCCGCCGAAACCGACAGCCTTTTTTATCATAACTTAGCTGTCCCGGTTATTTTTAGTCAATCATATGGCGGGCAAGGAACTCGGCCATATGTTCCACCTTCAGTTTTCCGCCTCTCTTCTGCTCGCCTCCGTTTAGCTGCATGTAGCAACCGGGGCAGTCTGTAACCAGGTAGGTAGCCCCGGTGGCCTCGACATTATTGAGCTTGTTCTCAAGTAAGGTGGCTGATATTTCCGGGAACTTTAAAGAGTACGTCCCGCCGAACCCGCAGCAGACATCCTCTTCCGGGGACTGTTGGTAATCGCCGGCCGCCTTCAGTAAGACCTTGGGCTCCTGGACCACGGAAAGACCTCTGACCAAGTGGCATGGATAATGGTAGCCGACCTTTTCGCCGCCATTTTTAAAGGCCTCTGGTTTGACTTTGAGGACATCGACCAGGAAGGAACTGAAATCAATGATCTTATCGGAAAAGGCCTTGACGTCGTCATCCATATTCTGGTCAGCCAGAATATCCGGATAGCGGTTTTTCATATGGGAGGCGCAGGAGCCGCACAGAGTGACTATGTGGTCAACCCCGGCGTTTTTGAAAGCCAGAACATTGGCCTTAGCCGTTTCCATGGCGTACTTGCGCTGACCCATCATCTGGACCGGCAGTCCGCAGCAGCTCTGATCATCGGGGAACTTTATATCGGCTCCCAGTTTCGATAAAACTTTGACCGCAGCGGTCAGATGTCCTGGATACAGAAAATCCTGGGCGCAACCGGCAAAAAGACCTACCTTGACTCCGCCCGGCTTTTCCTGGGGCTTTATTGCCGGCCAGATATCCCGGAAAGCTTTGTCGGCAATAGCCGGCAGAGCCCGGAAACCCTGGCCGTGGATAAAGATGTCCGGCAGGTGGCGGATATACTGACCTGATTGGACTGGTTTTTGAGCGAACTTGGCGAACTTTAAGAGAGTATGGAAAAGTTTCCGGCTGGCCAGCACACGACCCATTAAAGCCGGAACCATGGGGGAGCCGAACTCCTCGTTCAATCGGGCCCTGATTTCCTGGATAATGGCCGGCAGATCAATGCCGGCCGCACAAACGTCTTTACAAGCCTCGCAGCCGATACAGTTTTCGGCCAAGACTCTGGCCCGGTCATGCCCGTGGAAGAAATAGGTCAGAATTAATCCAATGGCTCCGATATAGACGTAGCCCATCTGGTGGCCGCCCACAAGACGGTATACCGGGCAGACATTGGCGCAGGCGCCGCAGCGGACACAGCGCAGGGACTCACGGCATTTGCGGTCTTTAACGATCTGCGAGCGTCCGTTATCCAGAAAAACTATGTGGAAGATCTTCCGGCGCTCGGGCACATCGGCCTGGCAGTCCACAGCTCCGGTTATCCAGGATACGTAAGTGGTAATGGCCTGGGCTGTGGCGTTCCTGGGCAGGACCTTAATGACCCTTAAAGCGTCGTGGAGGCTGGGGACGAGCTTATCAATACCACAGATGGCCACATGGACCCTCGGCAAGGTGGTCGTCAGACGGCCGTTACCTTCATTGGTGCAAATAGCGATAGTGCCGTTCTCGGCCACAGCGAAGTTAGCTCCTGAGATACCCATGTCGGCTTCGGCGAATTTCGATCTAAGCTGCCGTCTGGCCACTTTTACCAGAAGAGATATATCGCTGTCCTGCTTTTCGTTGGTCTCGTCGGTAAAAGTGTCGGCTACCTGATACCTAGACAGATGGATAGCCGGCATAACCATATGGGACGGCCCTTCATGACGCAGCTGGATGATCCACTCGCCTAAGTCGGTCTCGCAGACTTCCTGACCGTTTTTCTCCAGAGCATGGTTGATGTGTATTTCCTCGGCGGTCATGGATTTGCTTTTAATGACCGTTTTGACCTTGTTTTCATTGGCAATCTGACAGACCAGATCGCAGGCGTCTTTGGCCGTGGCTGCCCGGTGGACAATGATGCCTTTTTTGGCTGCGTGCTGGCAGAACTGTTCGTATAACTCGTCCAGATGGTCCAGTGACTCGTCTTTAGCCTCGGCGATCTCGGCAATCAGTTCCTTTTCGTTGACATCGGCAAAGATCGTCTGCCGGTTGGCCTTGAACTGAACCGCGAACTTATCCAGGGTCTTTCTCAGAAACTCATCGTCTAAGGCCTGTTGCAAAGAGCTGTGGTAGCTCTTCATATTCTCTAATGACATGATGTTTCCTCCACCAATCTTTCGCCCTTATTGCTCTAAAAGGACCAGATAAAGTTCCAAAGGACCGTGAACACCTAAGGTCAGAACCCTTTCAATGTCCGCTGTCCGGCTGGGACCGGAAATAAAGGCGGTGTAGTTTCTGTCCTTGGCCAGAGCCGTCAGAAGATAGGACTCAGCTTCATAGGAGCTGGAAACTATTTTCGATTTGGCCAGAGCCACGACATGAATTTCGCAGATCATGGTGGACAGGCGAACGTCTTCCTTCTCGCACTCAATAACGCTGGTGGCTGTATCGGCAATGCCCATGTCGGCCACCGAGAAAGTCACATCAATGCCGCCTAAGTAATTCCGCAGGCCGCCTCGGACCATTTCGAAATCTTTTTTCGTACCACCGTCGGCTAAAAAGGACCAGGACTGTTCGTCTAAGGCAGGGGCTGCCAGAGTTTTTTTTCTGGGAGCGTCCGGAGAGGCTGTTCCGGGCAAAAGAGACTTGCCCAGAGTTTTTTTCTCGCAGACCTCCAGAGCAAACTTCATGGCTTCCTCTAAAGTGTTGACCGTACTGACTTCAATGGTAACGGGTTTGGCTTTGGCCGTAAAAAGATCTACAGCCGCAGCGTTGATGTTCGGCATGGACTCCTCCTAGTACCCGAAAAAACGGTGTTCTCCTGCTAACCCGGCAAACTGTCGGCATAAAGTTCCACTACATGCTTAACTGGAATGTCATCATTATTCTGAGAGAGCATATCCATCAGCTGCATCAAGCAGGCCGGGCAGCCGCAAATAACCGCCTCGGGATGGACAGACACAATATTGTTGCGCTTTCTCTGGCCTATATCTTTGGAAAGGCCGTAGTGAAACAAATTAAAACTCCCCCCGTTACCGCAGCAGCGGTCGGCTTCCGGCATTTCCACCAGCTCATAGCCGGGCAGACTTTGGATAATAGCCCGGGGCTGAGCCGAGACGCCCAGAGATTTTTTCAGGTGACAGGAATCGTGGTAAGTGACCTTTTGGGCGTTACTGTTTTTAGTGCCCGGCGTGGTATCAATCTTCAGCACTGACACCAAAAACTGGGTAATGTCCATAGTTTTGGCCGTCAGACTGTCCACATCTTTTTTCTCGGTCTCCGTGTAGCTGGCCATAAACCTGGGCCAGTTCTCTTTGATGTTGGCCGCGCAGGTGGCGCAGGGCGTGACCAGATAGTCAAACTCAGCCTTGGCCAGTACCTGGATATTTTTGGACGTCAGATTCAAAAAGGCCTGGGAATCGCCCGAAGCCAAAGCCGGAATGCCGCAGCAGACTAAATCGGCTGGCATAAAAACCCCTACCCCGTGATAGTTCAAGGCCTTAAGTGTCGCTTCTGACAGACGTTCAAAAAGCTTATCCGGGACGCAACCTGGAAAAAGAGCCACCTTAAGGCCTGATTTTCCGGCCGCCGTATCAATGGAACCGTGCCGGGAGGAAAAACTTTTACTGGGTAAACTTGGAATGTGGCGCTCGCCTAAAAAGGGCTTTAAGACAGCGGCTTTGGAAGTGCCCACACGACGGTTGGCCACTTTTAAAAAAGGTCCCTGTAAGACTCCGGTTATTCCGGTTAAAAAGTTAAACAACCTAGGATGGGGCAGCAGGTGACGGAAAATGAGGCGCTTTATGGCGCCTAGGCCTCGATAGCCGGCCACAAAAGAGCGGGCCTTAATGAAAATCTCCATGATGTTGACGCCGGAAGGACAGTTTGCCTGACAGGAACCGCACAAAAGACAGCGGTTTAGCCGGTCATCTACGCTGTTGGCATCCTTAATTACTTCATGGGCCAGATTTTCCAAAAGTGAGATCTTACCCCGGGTGACGTCGGCTTCCCTGAAAGTGCAGCCGTAAACCGGGCAGACCGCCTGGCAAAGACCGCAACGCATACAGGAAACAAGAAGATTGTCCAGGCTCATCAGAAGCTGAGCCAGTTCCCTTAAACTGCCCGGGCGGGGGACGGTTTTTTCCGGCATTGGGCTCACCTATATAATTTTTTTGGAGGCATTGAAAAGGTACTTAGGATCCAAAGCCCGACGCAGGTTCTTGGAAAAATCCACTGTGGCCTGGTTGGTCTCCTTGACCATCCATTTGGCTTTGGCCTGACCTATGCCGTGTTCCCCGGACAAAGTGCCCTGGAGTTTTAAAGCCACATCAAAAATTTCGTCAACCGCTTCCTCGACCCTTTTAAACTCTTCCGTATCCCGGCGGTCGCATAAAATGGTCGGGTGAAGATTGCCGTCCCCGGCGTGGCCGAAGGTACCTATATCAATTTTGTATTTTTCGGCAATCCGGTTAACCTCGGCCACCATGGCCGGGATCTTGGACCTTGGTACGGTAGCGTCTTCCAAAACCGTGGTCGGTTTTGCCCGGGCCAGAGCAGGCAGAGCGTTGCGGCGGGCTTCCCAGATCTTGTTTTTTTCAGCCGCGTCTTTGGCTACCCGGATATCCTTGGCTCCGACTTTGGTGCATATATCTTTGACTTTAGCCGCATCTTCGTCCACTCCGGCCTGATGACTGCCGTCGACCTCAATAAGCAAAATGGCGGCCGCTTCCGTCGGCAGACCGGCTTTGGTGTGAGCCTCAACGTACTTAAGGCATTTTTGATCCAAAAACTCCAGCGTACAGGGCAGAATATGGTTGGCGATAATGGCGGCCACGGTTTCGGAGGCTTTGTTGATATCATCGTAAACAGCCATCATAGCCTGGGAGGCTTTGGGCGGGGGGACCAGCTTTAAGATGATTTTGGAGAAAATCCCCAAAGTCCCTTCGCTGGAAATCATCATGGCCCCGATGTTGTAGCCGGTCACGCACTTCACTGTCCGGGAGCCGGTTTTGACTAAATTGCCGTTATAGTCAAAAAATTCCAATCCCATCAGATAGTCTTTGGTGACCCCGTACTTTAGGCCCCTTAAGCCGCCGGCGTTTAAAGCCACATTGCCGCCTAAAGTAGACACGGTCTGAGAACCTGGATCAGGGGGATAAAAAAGGCCCTGAGCAGCCACGGTCTCGGCAAACTGGGATGTAATGACTCCTGGTTCGACCACAGCGTAGAGATCTTCCTGGTTAATCTCAAGAACCTTGTTTAAACGATTGGTCAGGATAACAATGCTGTCGCCCGGCTCAGGGATCACCGCCCCGGACAGATTGGTGCCCGAACCCCTGACAGTCAGAGGCAGATCATTTTCATAAGCCAGTTTAATGGTCTTGCCCAACTGTTCTTCTGTGGACGGTGCAACCACGAGAGCCGGAATTTTGGGCGTCAAAACAGCGGCGTCATAAGAGTAGGACAGTCTGTCTGCCTCCTCGGTTAAGACCTGGTTGGGACTTAAAATCTTAATGAATTCCTGGATTAAAGCGTGGCTGACTGGCATAATGACCTTCCTAATACCGGATAGTGGTTAACATCCTCCCCAGCCTAAAACCGGGAGACTCTTACAGAGCCAGAAACTTTATCGTTTCTAGTCTGCTCTGCGGGTACCTGCTTCACCGGCAGACTGACGTCTAATCTTCAGCAGGAAGTAACGGCGGTCTGCCCGGCCGCCAAAAAGTTTAACGCTCCGACCGGAGCGGCGTTATTTTCATAGCCGCATTTAAGGCTTTTGAATTTCAGATAGATTTTTTCGGAATGCGCCTTATATCCCCGGTCTAAAGGCGGAAATTTTACGAAGCTTTAGACAAAAAATAACTCCCTAAAGCCAAAGCCTCGGGGAGTTCTACGTGAAGACCATTAATCTAAACTGTCTCCAGAAACCAGATCTTAGTAATGGAATGACAGCGGGTGACATCAAAAATACACCTTTTTTTGGTTCAAACTGGCTCTGTCTGCCTTAAACAGGCCGGACTTTACATGAAAAAATCAGGCCCGGACTAGTCTCCGGTCAAAACGTCAGGCCTTGGCCGACTAAAAAACCTAAATCTAGCATTTTATATCTATTTATGGGTAAAATATTAAAATCATGCCCTTAAGGCAGTAAATTAATAAAGTTTAACACCAAAGCAACCCGGTTGAGCCCGGACAAATTTGCTTTATTAAATTTTTCTAAAAATCTAAAAAACAACCAATGCGTTTTCGTCTAAAAATGATTTTAACAACTCGCACCTTTAAAATCAAGAGTTTTAGAACCAAAGACAAGACTGGATCCACCTTAAACCCGTTTACGACCGGCCGTATATAAAGGCTTCCGAAATCCGGCCTCACCAGCTCCGACCTTTTTTAGTCAAAATTTGCCTAAGTTTAGCAATATTTGACTCAAACATTTTTTATTCATTTTTTTAACTATTTTGCTTAAAATTTATTATTTAGCAGTAAATAACAAATTAAATATTAATTTTATAGTTATATACTGTAAATAATATAATTAGTCGCCTATTTCTTAAAAAACGCCCTGACCGGAATCCGGTAAAAAAATCCCCCCGGGCCAATAAAAACGGGGGGGAAATTATGGCTTACGCCAGGAAGAGCTAGAAGAGGAGAAAAATTTAAGTTGAACAGATTTGGCCCGGAAGGATAAAAAAGCCCTAAAAGCTTTAGGAATACCGGCCGGTCTTAAAACAACTACCCACCGTCGTATACAGACCGGCCAAGTTAAAATAAAAAAGTTACAGGCTCCTAGACGACCTGACCGTAACGGTGAGTGGGATTGGGACGGCCTGGCTTAAGACAGTAGATGTCCTTGATGTCCACAGCCAGACTGGTCTCCCGTCCGACCTCTTTTAAAATCTGAGTAATCAGCTTTTCCAGATCCTCCGGTTCGCTCTCCACCCGGGCGTTAACCAGAATAGGCCCGCCGTCCGCCTTTTTCTTGACCTCGGTAATAACGGCCGGACGATGGGTGTCAGTGATATTACCGATATAAGTTCCTTCCGGACAGGGCCAGAAGACTTTGACATGTCCGGTTTCCATATTTTTATCCTTCAAATAAGCTTTCAGCTTATCCAAAAAAACCTGTAGAACCCGAACCCCGCCTCTGTCTTGAAAACTGCTGTCCACGGTCAGATTAAGCCAGCCCAAAACCGCTTCCCCGGTGGCGTAGCGGTCATAATCCACGTCCACCAGCTTATGGCCAGGCTTTTCTTGACTGGCCAGCAGTTCGTCCAGCCAGTGGCTGACCCCCTGCCCTTCCCTGGCCGAAAGAGCGTAGACCCTAGCCTGAGGGAACTTAGCCTCCAACTGTTTAATAAGCTCGTCTTTTTCGCTGTCCGAGAGAAGATCGATTTTATTCAGCACTATTATGTCGGCCTCGCCCAACTGCAGGCCCAAAATATACTGAGCGTCTTTATGCAGCAGGGATTTTCTGGTGCCCAGAACTTCCTGGGCCCTGACCGGATCAACTGCTACGGAAAAGGGCGTCAGGCCAAATTGATCCTTACACAAGTCCTTCAATGGTTGCATGACCGTGGCGCTTAAATCGGTGCAGCTGCCGACCGGTTCGGCCAGAATTATGTCGGCCCCCCAGGCGGCCAGGGAACTTAAAGCTTTTTGAAAGCCGGGAAAATTACAGCAAAAACAGCTGCCGGTCACTTCCACCACCGCCTGATCGCCGCCTAAAAAGACCGTATCGACCAGTCCGGGAGCTTGATCATTGGTGATTAGACCGACTTTCCGGCCCCTATTTTCCAGCTCTTTGCGGGCCTGACCTAACAGAGTAGTTTTTCCGGCGCCCAAAAAACCGCCGACAATGATTAACTTAGGCACTGACACTTTAAGCTCCTTGGGTTTTAGATTCCTGACCGTATCTGGTCATAACCTGGTAAAGTCCGGCCCCAACTACGGCTCCTAAACAGGGGGCCAGCATATAGACAGTAAAAAAGCCGCCCGACGGCCCCGGTATAGCTATATCACCAAAGCCGACAAAATAGGCTATCAGCCTGGGACCAAAATCCCGGGCCGGGTTTAAACCCACCTGAGTCATTGGGGCCAAAACTGAAATAACAATAGCGACCGTCAGACCGATGAAAGCCGGAATCAAAGCAGGTCCAGGACTTCCGGTGTTTTTAGGATCAGTTAAACTGAAGACCATGGCCCCTAATATGGCCGTACCGACAAATTCGGCGAACATAGCCATAGGCAAAGTCACTATGGATTGACTCCAGCCTAAAGCTTTAGTCATACCGGGATGAGGAAAATACTCCCCGAAGATCATGGCCGCCGCCTCACTGCCAGACTGTCCCCGAACCAGATTGTTGGCGGCCTCAAAATGCTCCAGCATACCTTTAAACTGAAAGTACAGAAGTGCTCCGGCCGCCAATGCTCCTAAAAACTGAGCCAGAAGATAAATGGGGACTTTTTTCAGAGGGAAACCCCGAAAAACCGCAAAAGCCACAGTCATGGCAGGATTGATATGAGCCCCGGAAGCAGCTCCGAAGGTGTAAATAGCCAGAGCCACCGCCACACCCCAGACGACAGCCACCTGCCAGATGCCGACCTGAGCTCCGGTCAGAACAGCGGCCTGAACCGAGCCAACCCCTATAAACACTAGAAGAAAGGTTCCGCCCAATTCACCCCAAAATTCCCTATACGCTTGCATGCTGTTCTCCAATTCAGTCCAAGAGGCCTTGGGGCATCTCATCTTGCGACAGTTCATCCATAAACCCGATCAGCTCATCAATCTGAGACCGGTACTCAATAAGAGTTTTTTTCCACATAGCCAGGCAGGCCAGGCCGTTTTCGGTCAAACTGAAACATCTTTTCGGCGCCCCGCCCTCGCCGGTAATCCAAGAGGACTCAACATAGCCCTGAGATTCCATTTCCTTAAGACTCCTGTACACCCCGCTCAAATCCGGCGGACCCTGAAAAAAATTACCCTGACTCTCCAAAAGGCGCTGAATGGCGTAACCGTGCAATTGGCCTTTAGCCAGAAAGGTCATGACCAGAGGCTTGACCAGTTTGGTCAGAGTTTTGCCGGTACAGGGACAATCGCCAAAATCCATACCCTAACCTCCTTAACATCCCGCAGCCTTAATCCGACAGCTTTAAGAGCCAGAATTCGGGCCTTGGGTTCAGAAAAAACGGCACCGCCTGAAATTGTTTTTTCCATAATTTGCGGACTAAAAACAGTAGCCGGAACCGCCTTAAGTTTTAATGTCGGCCGACTCTGAACGCGAATCCTATATCGAAAAGCATCAATATTAGCTCTGATCACATGCTGGAGAAGATCCTATAACAGATCAAAAAAAATAATCACATATTTAGGTCCTGCTAAATTCCAAAAACAAAGGTAAAATCAAGACAGAATACAAGATATTGGCACCCGTTTATAAAAATGTCCATAAATCTATGGTCAACATTGTCCAATATATGAGTAAGTCCAAGTAAGATGTCCGTCCTATATATCAGACTCTAAATTCTCTGTCAAGGAGTTTTTTAGGCTAATTAAGGCGAGGCAAACCATTATGCTAGTATGGGAATATTTGGATGGGCAGTTTATTAGTAGGACCAAAACAGTTCATGGAGTAACTGCGGAAGGTACATTTGATTTAATAGTAAGGATCCAACAGGCAAACAGGTCAAGGCTAAAGCTAAGGAGATGAATCGCAAAAAAATATGACTGCAAAAATTAATGGGCAGCGGTATAATTTAATTCATCATAATTTACGGAAAGTACAACATATTCTTACAGCTCCTCACTCAGATTGAAGAAATTGACAAAACGTCAGATCTTCCAATTTTTGTCGAACCCGATCCTGATATGAGAAGTGGCCTGAGGTCAAAAATTACTGTTCATGGCTTGGTCTGTATCAAGGCAGAAATAGCCAGCTGAAGAAAAAACTCAATTGCGCCACCAAAACAGTAAACAGCAGACTCTTGGGCTACACAGACGACGACGATCTCATTAACTGCAGTTCCCGAGATTTTATCTAACCACATTTTAGTTTCCCCTGTTGCCTGGAGATTTCGACAGGGCATTTGACATTGAACAGCTTATAGCCATCGTTTGCTTTTTTGAAGGCTTCCTGAGCGATGATCCGATTGGCAAAAACCTTACATTTCTGGTTCCGCATGTTTATATTAACTCGGCTGATAATTATGATAGATCAAATACTCCTTATTATTTACAGTTGATCACTGTATAATAATTTTATAGCCATACAACAAATAGACTATTTAAATTGCATAAATTTTTGAGTGTGCTAAAGACTGAAGAAACAAAGGATAAACTCTTTTATCATAATTATCCGCCGGGGTAATATTTCATAAAACCACTAGGATAAATTGCAGAAATAATATTTAATTTTAACCTCTTTCCGCTGCTTTCAATTGTAGGCGTTTGCCTTTTCGGTGCGCATGACCTGGTCTTATGGTCTTCTGTGCGTATGCCAGATTCGTCAGCAAAATATATCTGATAACCGTTTGACATTACGCGCCTTTTAATATCCTCATAATACTCAAACCATTGCTTCACCTTTTCAGGGTTTTGTTCATATGCCTTTTTGACATGGCGTTGCGGTGTAAAATCCCATCGTTTCAAATAATCCCCGACAGTCCTTGCAGCAACATCTATATTAAAACGCTGCTTAATGAGCTCTGAAACTGCCTTTCCTGACCAACCGGAATAGTTTAGTCCGAATTTAGTTGGTTCGCTGTTCAAAAGACATTTTTTGATGTCTTCTTCCTGTCCAGGTGAGAGCATCCTTCCTGTCCCGACAGGTCTGCCGTGTTTTTTGGCCGCCAGCCCTTCCTCTCCGGCGAGTTCATACCGCTCAACCCAGCGGCAGACAGCAGGAACGCTTACAAGTAGCATGAAAGCGATGATGAGCGCCGAGAAATTCCGACGATGGAGGTTAATCACCCGGTCTCTGATCATCTGCGGATACGTTTTTGCTGTGTTGGCAGGTTCAATTGTTTTCATGCATATACTATGCAATAAAAATAATGCAATATCTATTCCCTGTTTGTGGTAGGGATAAAAAAGTTTTAATTCTATAATATCCTTAAATGGTACGGTGTTTATAATTTATCAAAATTATACGCCGAGGTAATATATGACATATTTAGAGTCTATGACAGCTAAATTGTTCATCAAATTCATGAACAATATTATTAGGAATTCAACAAAAAAAGTTTTTCTTGTCGCTGACAGCCTGAAAGTTCATCACGGAAAGCTTGTTCAAGCATGGTTAAAAGAGCGCTCCAATAAAATCGAGCTTTTTTTCTTCCGCCGTATTCTCCGGAATTAAATCCTGATGAGTATTTAAACAATATTATAAAAAATAAAATGCAGAGCCTGCCGCAAGCTCATTCTCAGGATGAGCTGAATTCAAATGTACATGGAATTCTTGAACAATTGCAAAACGATCATTCAAAAGTTAAAAAAATTTTTGACCATGATAAAATTAAATACGCGAAAGTCGAGGCGAAACCAAAGAATAAATAGATTATTACCCCGGCGGATAATTTTGATACAAACAAATCATCATAAGGTAAAATCAATGAAGAAATAGATTATCATAATAATCCGCCGAGGTAATATCATAATTATCCGCCGGGGTAATAAGAAGAATTGGAAATGCTCAAAGATTTATAAGCCCGAACTGCCCTCTTCGCCAAATCGAAATTGATCCGCAATCCGGCAGGTCCCGGCCCCAGTCCTGAGGGCGGGGCCCGAAACCAGAAACCTGTTTGATTAAATCCAGGGACCTGTTAAATGGTCACTTTTGGTCCCCCGTCATTTGGTCCCCTCCCGAATCCGCCTCTTCCCAGTTTATTTATGTCATATATGGCATAACTTGTTGATTTTATTAAAATTTTATTGACAAACACCTTTTTTTTAGTCATACTTTTTACTGTTAAAGTTTTACTCCGGTTGTACCTGTTTAGTTTAGCCGGATGGTTCACTTTTTTAGGCTGATCCCCAATTTCAGCATCCGATCCGGACTAAAATGACCGAAGCCAATCGTCCCGGCCAAAAAGCGCCCGGTAACAGCCTTGGATTGTCCGCTGAGTCTGCCGGGAGCCTGTTAAGTTTTCCGCAGGCAAACCGGCGGCAGGACTTTACAAAATCCGCCTTCAGGAAGTCCGGGAGGCAGTCTGAAGCCAGTCCAAGGCCAGTCTGCTGCCAGTCCGGCCAGGATCAGGCTTAAGAGGAAGAGACCAGCGGCCGGCCAGAACAGTGCCGGGAGCCGCCGTCTGAAACGGTCGGTTGAACCGGGCGAGGGCCGCAGGCATTAAGGAATTCGGATTACTGACCAGGATGCTTAGGCATTAATTTAAACGGAACTTCAGAAAACCCGAAGACCGGATAAGTTTTAAAACCCAGAGTTAAAACGATTCGGAGGATCATGCTGTGTTAATAATTGCATTAAATTACTATATTTTAAATATAATAATTATGTCATAATTTTCTATACGCTATTTAATATGTCAATATTGGCATAAATTTATTTTTTAAAAAAAATTATTGATAAAAAAATTGTTTTACAGTAAAATGGATTTGTCATTAAAGTCCATTGGTCATAATTCAGCCGGACTGACCGGAAACTCTGGTTGGCTTAGGGCTTTAGTTGGCTTATGATATGGCTGGCTTAGGACTTTAGCTGCCATCTAACTTTGGCGTACGGAACCTTAAGCTCCCAAAGCCAGCTCAAAAGGCTTGCTGGCAGCTCAGGCTGACCTATTCAGACGACTGATTTGACCGGACGGTTCAGCCGGCAAATTCAGCAGACGGATTTGGCCGACGGATTCAAATAACCGATTCAGGCTGCGGATCTAATTTGCATATCCCCGTTTTTTAAATGTCAGGCCCTTTGGGGCCGCCTCGGAGGCACTCATGGTTAAAATTCTGCGCGTCAATATGGCCAGTCTGGAATGCACTTTCCAGGACGTTCCGGAACAGTATGCCGGTTTAGGAGGCCGGGGGCTGACTTCCTTAATTGTCAGCAAGGAAGTCAAACCCACCTGTACGCCCCTGGGACCCCACAACAAGTTAGTCTTTGCTCCCGGCTTACTGGGCGGGACAAACTGCGCCAACGCCAACCGCATTTCGGTGGGCTGCAAAAGCCCTTTGACCGGCGGCATCAAAGAAGCCAACTCCGGCGGTCAGCCCGGCGGTCACCTGGCTAAAATGGGCATCCATGCCCTGGTCATTGAAGACATCGCCCCGGAAGGCAGGTGGTATCAGCTGGAGCTGACCGGAGATTCGGCCCGCTTAGTTCCCTCGACCGTGGCCGGCTTAAATAACTACGCAGCGGTGGCCAAACTGGCCGGGGAGTACGGCCCGGACAAAAGCTACATCACCATCGGCCGGGCCGGGGAGTTTAAGCTGACCGCCGCTTCCATCGCTTTTACTGACCGGGAACTGAGACCGACCCGTCACGCCGGACGCGGCGGGGTCGGAGCGGTCATGGGCTCCAAGGGCTTAAAAGCCATCATAGTTGATCCAGGACAGGCCAAAGGGGTGCCGGTTAAGGACAAAGAGGCCTTCGCCGCTGCCTCGAAACGCTTTACCAAAGCTCTGACCACTCATCCGGTGACCAGCCAGGGCCTGACCTTATACGGCACGGCGGTTCTGGTCAACATCCTCCACGAAGCCGGGGGGCTGCCGACCTTTAACTTCTCCCAGGGCCGTTTTGACGACCACGAAGCCGTCTCCGGAGAGATGCTCAACCAGCTGACCACGGAAAGAGGCGGCGAAGGGTCCGTCTCCCACGGCTGCATGACCGGCTGCATTATGCGCTGCAGCGGCATTTTTCCGGACAAAAAAGGCAAATTCATGGGCAAATGGCCCGAGTACGAGACCCTGTGGGCTTTCGGCCCCAACTCGGGCATCAATGACATTGAGATGATTGTCCGCTACGATACTGTCTGCGATGATGTGGGCGTGGATACCATTGACGTGGGCGCAGCCATGGCCGTGTTCATGGAAGCCGGCATCTTAAAGTTCGGCGACGCTCAGGGGGCTCTGGATTTGATGGATGAGATCTCCAAAGGTTCGGCCATCGGGAGAGTTTTAGGCTGCGGCGCGGCTACTGTCGGCCGGGTGTACGGAGTCAGAAGAGTGCCTGTGGTCAAAGGCCAGTCTCTGCCGGCTTACGATCCCCGGGCCGTCAAGGGTCAGGGCGTAACCTACGCCACTACCCCTATGGGCGCCGACCATACGGCCGGTTATGCGGTCACGGCCAACATTTTAAGCGTCGGCGGCACGGTCGATCCTCTGTCCGCAGCCGGGCAGGTCGAACTGTCCCGCAACCTGCAGATTGCCACCGCCGCCGTGGACACCTGCGGACTGTGCCTGTTTGTGGCCTTTGCTGTTCTGGATATTCCGGACGCCTTAGCTGCCATTGTCGATATGCTGAACGCCAGATACGGCTTAAGCCTGACTGTCGGCGACGTGCCCGGGGTGGGAAAACTGGTCCTGGAGGCCGAAATAGACTTTAACCGGCGGGCCGGGATAACCAGCGCCGCCGACCGTCTGCCGGACTTTTTCCTGGACGAGCCCTTCCCGCCTCACAATAAAGTATTTGATCTGACCGACGACGAACTGGACTCGGTCCTTAAATGGTAAATCCGGTGACTTACGGCCCGGTTCAGCCCGGATAATAGCCCAGGACTTCACCGGTCCGGCTGATTCCGTAACCGCCCAGTTCCAGGACTCTGGTCCGGAACCGGGCGCTTCTGACAGCCGACAGGAGAGCCTGGACTTTAGGGCTCCCGTAACAGTCGGCCCGGATTATCAGATCGTATTCTTCAACCCCGACGGGAATAAAATCCAGGCCCAGGGCCACAGCCGCCGCTTTAACGCCTAAACCGGCCGCGGCCCGGGCCCCCTTGACCGCTGCGGCCAGACCTAAGTGAGTATATTCTTCCTGCTCATAGCCCCGGATCCGGTCCGGATCCAGGCCCAGTTTTTTCAGCTCGTAGTCCAGCAGCACTCTGGTCCCGCTGCCCTTCTGACGGTTAATGAACGTCACGTCCGGCCGGGCCAGATCCTCCAGGCTGCTGATGTTTTGGGGATTGCCCTTTTCTATGATTAAGCCCTGCTCTCTTTCAACCAGACGGACCTGATAAACCGGAACGCCTTTCAGATTTCCGCCGATGGCCTCTTTGTTGTAAACCCCGTCCGGACCCAGAAGGTGACTGCCGGCCAGATGGCTGAGTCCCTGGGCCAGGGCTTTAAGACCGGCCAGAGAGCCCACGTGGGCCGAGGTCAGACTGCAGTCGGGCTTAATTTGCCTGACTAAACTGTCCGCAATATCCAGGCTCGGGTCGTGGCTGCCGATTATGAGCAGGGCTCCGTCAATGGCCTCCAAAGGTTTAATAAGTTCGGCCGCAGCTTCTCCGGAAAGCCCTTCGGCCTGAGCCGGAATGCTGATAATCCCGTCGGCCCGGGCCAAAGACGTGACCGTACCGGCTCCCCTTGGCAGCGGCACGGCCACCAGATTCTGACCGACCCGGCCCAGTTTGACCCTGACCCGTTCTTCCAGCCCGGGCCGGGAGGCCAGGGGCTGAAAAAGGCGGACCGTAACTTTAGTTCTTTCCGGGGGGCCTAAATTCTGCCACCGGCGAAGCAAAACCTGAGCCGCCAGCTCAAAGGCCACCACAGCCGAAACCGGATAGCCGGGCAGACCTATGACAGGCTTACTGCCAATCCGGCCTATGGCTGTGGGCTTGCCGGGCATGACCTGCAGACCGTGGACCAGCAGTTCGCCCAGTTCCCCGATCAGACCGGGGGCGAAATCTTTGCTGCCGGCCGAGGAACCGGCGTTGATCAGAATCAAATCGTAAGGTCCGGCGGCGGCTTTCAGCATGACCCGGGCCATGGTCTCAGGCTCATCCGGGGTAATGGGCCAGATATCGCAGACGGCGCCGGCTTTTTCGGCCAGAGCCTTAATCATCAGGGAATTAAACTCCGGCAGTTTCCGCCCGGACAGAAGATCGGCCCGGGCCAAAGTGCCTAAAGGAGCTATTTCCGAACCGGTGGGCAGAAAGACGACTTTGGGTTTGGACCAGACTATCGGCTCCAAAATCCCGGCGGCGGCCATGGCCCCAAGTTCGTAGGCTCCGATTAAAGTGCCCCGGGACAGAAGGCTTTCGGTGGCTACAATGTCTTCGCCTATTTTTCGGACATGCTGCCAGGGGTAGGCGGCGGCTTCTATGGTCACGGTCTCCGGTTCTCCGGCCGGTCCGGGGACTATATTTTCGACCATAATGACCGCATCTGTCCCCTGGGGCATAGGGCTGCCCGTATTGACCCAGAATGCCTCGGCGCCGACAGCAAGAGTTTTGGGCCTCCTTTGGGAGGCGCCGAAGGTCAGGTCGGCCCTGACGGCCACTCCGTCCATGGCCGCGCCGTGATAAGCCGGAGAGGAAAGGACGGCTACAGCCGGTTCGGCCAGAACCCGGCCAACTGATTCGGCCAGGGGCAGACGTTCCGGCGCCAGGGGTGAAGGAAACGCGCTCAGCCTGGCCTGGGCCTCGGCAACTGACAGTAAATTTAAATAGACATTGCGCTTCAAAAGAAAGGGTATCCTTATCAAACCAGTAGAAATTTGGTTTATTATTGAGATAACAGCCCGAAGGCTGACAAATTAAGCCGGGGTCAGCTTCAGGGCCTCAGTAATTTAAAAAGTAAAACTGCTGAAAGCCAGTCATAGCTTTTTAGGATAAAAGACTAATAACAGGCCGTTTTCTCTAAAATCATGAGTTCAGGTCAAAATTTCGATTGAAACCGAACTGCCGGCCGAAAGTCCCTCCTGCTCTTCCGGACAGACGGCTAAAGCTTCGGCCCCGACCAGAGTGGAAATGAGGCCGCTTTTACCCAGAATGGGAGTAGCCACCAAAGGCCCGGACGGTTCGGGCCGGCTTAAACTGACCCGGAAATAGTCCCGCCGTCCCTGGGCCGAAGCCAGGGGACGGCTTAAAACAGCTTTAAGGCCCAGCGGCCAGACCGGCTGAATCTGGCCGGTTAAGCGTCTGATCAGGGGTTTTAGAAATATCTCGGCCGCAACCAGGGCTCCGGCCGGATGTCCAGGAAGTCCCCAGAGAGATTTTTGGCCTAATTTGGCTAAAATAAGCGGTTTACCTGGACTTACGGCTACTCCGTGGGCTAATATCCGGCTGCCTTCTATAGCTGCCAGGGCTTTTAACGTAAAATCCCTCTGCCCGGCCGAGGAGCCGCCGGTAATGACCACTATCCGGGCCAGGGACAGGGCCTTTTGAACACAGGCGATTAAACTGTCCAAAGAATCCGGAACCAGGCCCAAAGCTACGGCTGTTCCGCCGGAGGCCGTAACCAGAGCTTTAATGGTCTGGGTATTAATGTCCCTGACCTGGCCGGGCCGGGGAGTTGTTTTAATATCCACCACTTCATCGCCGGTCGCCATAATGGCCACTGCCGGTTTAAGGCGGACCGGCACGGTCTCCTGGCCTAAGGCGGCCAGGAGACCCAGTTCCGGAGCCCTTAAGACCTGCCCGGCTTTAATCAGTTCCTGGCCTCTCCGGGCATCTTCGTCGGCCAGGATGACATTATCGCCCGGCGCCAGAGGCCGGGTCAATTCGATTAAGGAATTCAAAGGAACCGGGCGATCGCCGGGGGGCAGGCGGGCGTATTCCAGCATGACCACGGCGTCGGCGCCCCGGGGCAGCATACCGCCGGTGGAGATGCGGGCCGTCTGACCGGATTTGACAGTAATATCCGGGCGCCCGCCCATAGGGCATTCCCCCAGGTAGGTCAAAGCGGCCGGTAAGCCTTCCGAGGCCCCGAAGACGTCTTTGGCCCGGACCGCGAAGCCGTCCACTGTGGAGCGGTCAAAGCCGGGCAGATCGGCTGGGGCTAAAAACGGTTCGGCCAGGATGCGGCCGTAAGAGTCGCCGGCGGACAAAACCTCGGAGCCCAGCGGCTCAAACAGTTCGATCAGCTCTAACATTTCGGCCGCAGTCTTTAAAGTCAGAAAATCGGGCATATTAGTACCAACAGTCTCCCTGAAGCTTTGGAGGTTAAAAAAGTCATAAAAAATCTACTACAGGATTTTCGGAACTTTCAACTGTTTATTTCTTTTCAGAAGACTGATCAGTCTCTGACAGACTAACCCGGGGGGTCTTATGATCGCCGTAAGGCCGCCGATAAGGACGGACCATGCACCTTCTGGCCAAGATATTTCTCGGAAAAGATAAATTTTACGCCTTAGGCCCGGGCCGGGCGGCCCTGCTCCGGGCCACGGAAAAACTGGGCTCACTGAACAAAGCCGCCCAGTCGGTGGGCATGAGCTACCGCTGGGCCTGGGGCAGGCTTAAAGACTCGGAAGAAGCTCTGGGGATAAAGCTGCTGTCGGCCGGGCCCAGTCCCAGCCGGGGCCAGCCGAAAATCTTAACGCCCGAAGGTCAGGAACTGCTTGACTGGTACACAGAAGTGGAAGCAAAGATAGCCCAGGTTCTGCAGGAAATGCCCTGGCCGGAATTTCTGCCCGGGAATAACAGTTTTATTGACCCGGAAGCCCCGAAACAGCGCCTGAGCCTGGATTAAAGGCGGCGGGCTGGGCTAAAATGGCTCTGGGTCTGAGCCAAAATCTAAGCGTCTTCACCCTAAGTTCGGAGAACCTGTATGAGCGTCTCGGTCCGACTGTCCACAACCTTAAGAAACCTGGTGCCCGGCTATGAACCGGCCGAAGGCCTTATTCTGGAAATAAAAGAAAATTTGACCGCCCTGGAGCTGGCCCAAAAGCTTAACCTGCCTCCGGCGGACATCAAAATTGTTATGCTGAACGGCCGGAGGGTCACCTTGGAGTCCGTAATTTCCGACGGGGACCGGGTCGGTTTTTTCCCGGCTGTCGGCGGCGGTGCCTTCTGAGTCCCGTAATTAAGCTTAAAGCGGGTTTACTGCAAGATTTGTCCCTGTCAGCCGAAAAAGCCAGACCCAATGAAGACTCGGGCTTTTTACTGGGACTGGAGGCGGGGGCTGATTTTATTATCAGTGATCTTATACCGGTCAAAAATGAATTCAGCGGACCGGAAAGCTACCGCCTGACCGCCCAGGAGCTTCTGGCGGCCGAAAATGAGGCCTCAGGCAAATCTCTTTTGGTTCTGGGCTTTTTCCACTCCCACCCGGGGGGGCAGGAAGCGCCTTCCCGGACTGATCACCTGGAAGCCCTGCCCTTTTATATTTACGCTGTCACGGTTTTCTTGGGGGACAATCTCTGGCAGACCGGTTTTTACTGCCTGGATGAATCAACCGGTCTTCTTTCAGCCTGTCAGGTTACGGAATTATCTTAGGGAAAATAACGTGAGATTCACTGTCCGTCTGCCTTTATTTTTAAATAAACTAACCGGCCTGGCCCGTATAACGGTCGAGGCTCATAATCTGCCTGCAGTCTGGCCGGCCGTAGCTAAATTATTTCCGGGAGCCTCTGAATACCTCCTGACCCCGGCCGGGGAACTGCAGAGCCGGTTTAAGATTTTCATTCATAACTGCCCCGTAAATCAGTCCCGGCCGGCTCAGAGACCGGCCGGCAGGCCCCCGGCCGAACCGGCTCGCTTCCGCCCGGATATTTTAAATAGCGATCTGACTGTATCTCTGGTGCCGGAATGCCGGGGAGCCGAAGAGGCCGGCTCCCCGGCGGCCAAAACAGGACCTCAGACCGTAAAAGAGCCCTTAGCTCCCCAAAGAGCCCTGCCGGCTTTGGAGCCGGAGGAAACTGTCCGCTACAGCCGCCATTTACTCATGCCGGAAGTGGGACCCAAAGGCCAGAAGCGCTTAAAAGCCGCCAGAGTTTTAATTGCCGGCACCGGCGGCTTAGGCTCGCCTCTGGCTTTATATCTGGCCGCCGCCGGCGTGGGGACCATCGGGCTTATTGATCATGACCTGGTGGAGCTGTCCAACCTCCAGAGACAGATTGTCCACAGCCAGGACAGTATTGGCCGGCCAAAAGTTCTCTCGGCGCGGGAACGCCTTTTGACCCTGAATCCGAAAATCAATGTCCAGGCGTATGACCGGAAGCTGTCCTCCGAAAACGCTTTAGACATCTTTAAAGACTACGACCTCATCTGCGACGGCACGGATAATTTTCCCGCCAGATACTTAATTAACGACGCAGCCGCTTTTTTGGGACTGCCGATGGTTTACGGCTCCGTCTACCGCTTTGAAGGTCAGGCCGCTGTCTTCTGGGCCAAACACGGGCCGTGCTACCGCTGTTTATATCCCGAACCGCCCGCTCCGGGAACTGCGCCCAGCTGCGGGGAAGCCGGAGTCGTCGGTGTTCTGCCGGGTATTATCGGTTCTATCCAGGCGGCTGAGGCTATTAAGCTCATTGTGGGCCGGGCTAAAACTTTGCTGGGCCGGCTGCTGCTCGTCGACGCCTGGCTCATGGAGTTTACGGAAATGGGCCTGGAAAAAAACCCCGACTGCCCTCTGTGCGGCTTGAATCCGGCCATTGACCGGCTGATTGACTACGAACACTTCTGCGGTCTGGACCTGCCGCCGGAACTGGCCGCTCCCTCAATAGAAGCTCTGGAACTTATTGAGCGTTTAAAATCCGGTCCGCCCGTCCAGCTTCTGGATATCCGGGAAGAATATGAAGACTGCCCCGGCCTGTTCCCCCAGACCATCACTGTTTCTTTTCGGGACCTGGCTGAAAATATCAGTAAACTTCAAGCCGGCACAGATACGGTCGTCATGTGCCAGGCCGGAACCCGGAGCCTTTTTGCCATCCGGTCCCTGAAAAAAGCCGGTTTTACAGGAACTCTTTATAACTTAAAAGACGGCACGGCCGCTTTAGTCCGGGCAGCAGAGGCAGCTCCGGAACTGATTAATTCCCTAACCGGCGCTTAAATGACCATCTGCTAACCCGGCTTTACAAATTATCTCAAGGAGAATCCGAATTCCATTGTAATTTAAGCAGCTAAAGTCACTTATCCCATAGATGATAAAATTTATCTTATGGATAATTTTAAAAATTACTATATTTTCATACTAAATATTGATAATATTTATAATATATAAATATTATCAATATATTTTAATTTATAAAATATTTTAATGTATAACATTTTATTTATTTTTTTAAATATATTTTTAATTATTTTTAAATACTATATAGATGTATATTATTTAGCTCTATAATAAATATTTATAATAAAATCCAGCACTTTAAATAAAATCACAGTTACAGCGCTTTTCCGCTCTGACCGCTGGGCAGCTGCCGTCATTTGACTCTCTGCCCTTAGGAGAGATTGCCGGCATCCTTGACATGCAGGCAGGTTTACGAGAAAATAAGCTCATGACAAAAGAAGCTAAACAATCGTTAAAGTATGACAGTGCCTACAAAAAACTCTTCAGCCATCCGGAGATGATCAAAAGCCTGATCCTGGACTACGTCCCTGAGGAATGGGTGAATTATATAGACTTTGACTCCTTGGAGAAGCAGAACGGCAGTTATGTCGCCGATAATCTGGTCCAGCGCCACGATGACCTGATCTGGCGCCTCAAAATTAAAGATCAGTGGTGTTATTACCCCGGCGGATAATTATGATAAAAGAGTTTATCCTTTGTTTCTTCAGTCTTTAGCATACACAAAAATTATGCAATTTCTATAGTCTATTTGAGTATGGCTAAAGAATTATTATACCTTGATCATATATAAATAATAAGGAGTATTTGATCTATCATAATTATCCGCCGGGTTAATATGCCGGATTCATCGCCAAAATATACTTGATAACCCTTTGCCTCTGCGAGTCTTTTAATATCCTCAAAGTCTTCATACCATTGTTTCTCCTTTTCAGGGTCTTGTTAGACGGCGGGCAAAAAAACCTTTACAACTGGTCTCAGAGGTGCTAATATCTCTTCAAGATAGTTTTTTTGAGGAAGGTATCATGGATCTCACTGGTTTAAGAATTCATTTCGCTAACATTTGGCCTCATCTTAACGAG
>JAISEL010000035.1 GCA_031264185.1 Deltaproteobacteria bacterium | reverse complement strand
AGCTCTAAGGCCTTATTGTTTCAGGCCGGCTGTCTGACCGTTGACCGGATTTTGATTACAGGAGGGGGAAATAAGTTCTGCCTGCGTTTCCCCAACCTGGATGTTCAAGCGGCCATGGCCCGTCTTTGGCTGTTCCTGAAAAAAACTCTTAAAAACGCATCGTTAATGAAAAGACAGGCCCAGGCCATGCAGGAAGCCCTAATCCAACGGCAGGCTCCCGAATTTCAGATGGCTTTGCAGACTTTCTTCAGCAGCATCCCCTGGGGGATGAATTGCGATCCGGGTCCTATACTGCGGGACGCTTTTTCTAGCGGCCAGGGTTATGACAGGCCAGGGAGATGATTGTCAGGGGCCAGCTGACTCATGGCGGCCATATGTCCGTTAAAGGACCAAAGACGGAAACGATTACGTCATTGAGCTGAAATTTGTCAAGGTTAAGGTCACGGATAAAAAATGTAAAGATAAGGATCCGGCGGATGAACAAATCCAAGAGAATATGGAAAAGGCCGTCCTTGAGGCCATGAACCGGACAGAGGACAAAAAATATACCCTGAAATTTCAGGGCCAGAGCAGCAAAATAGATAAAACCGCTTCAGCCGTATCCAGTCATCCCGGCGTCCGGGTCATTTTTGAGGAGGCGGCAGTTGGATCTTGGCAAAAATCCCGGACAACCTTACTATCCGTTCAAAAAAGTTTGAACTGAAAGAGTCTTAATGGTGGAATCTTCAAAAACCGGCCTTTTGTTTCCCCGGCGTCTAATAAGGTCATTGAATTTGGCATGGAGAATATATGAAGTCCTAACAGAGGCTTGCGCCGCCTCACGCAATACGCGACGGATCCAACGGCTGCCCTTATAAGTTTTGCCTCTTTTCCTCTTGCCGGCCGGCTCATTTTTACCAGGACAAATTACTGCCTGGGAGGCAGTATTTCCGGACTTCCGAATACCTCCTGCAGATACGGCCCTGTTTCTGACAGAATCAGGGCCGGGCCAATCCCGCCAAGACCGGAAATTGTTTGATTTGTCAGACCGGGAGCAGCTGTTTCCCCCAAAAAACAGCAGTATAAAATTATGGTTCTTTCAGATCCAAGTCCTTAAAGATGCAGGTATCCTGAAACCTTTCCGTCACCTTGTTCACTGGATGATTATAAAAAATTAAATTCAAGCCCGCAGAGTCAGGTTCGTAACATATTCCGGGGTTGGACATTTCTTGATTTTTGGGTTAATTTATAGCTAATTTTTGGGTTACGGGATTTTTGATCATTTTTTGGCCTAAAAAGCTGTTGGCGGCTTTTGGCCAAAAACCTAACCTTTTTAATTGTAAAAAGGCAACTGTCACCCACCCGCTACAAGGACCGCCATGCTGGGCGAACTAAAAAACCAAATCTACCCCTTAAGCCTTACTCCCATTATGTCCGAAAGGCCCTGGGGTCAGCGAAAACCTTCAGCATATTACGAATCTGACAGTCAGGCCAACTGGGGAGAGATCTTTCTGGCCGTTCGGGATTACGGCCTGACATCCAGAATAGCCACAGGGCCTTTGTCCGGTCAGCCAATTCATAAAATAGGTCAGACCTGGGGCCGGGAATTAGCCGATCCCCCCGGAGCAGTCGGTTGGCCTATCCCTTTTACGGTCTGGCTGGAAAGAACCGGAGACGGACCAAGCCCGGTCAGAGTTAAAAGCGGCCCGGAATTCTGGCTGGTTTTAGAGTCTGACCCAGACTCCTGGCTGGGAGCCGGACTTGAGGCTAATCAAAATTCCTGGCCCCAAAAGCTCAGCCGGCGTCTGACTGAACCGGGAGAGGTTCTGATTATGCCCGCCGGTCTGCCACACGCCCAAGGGCCGGCCATGACGGTTTTAAAGGCCTGTCCTGTTAAGATTGGCCTGGAGACATTATACAACTGGGATCGCCGGCCCGATGCCTGGGACTACCAGTCTCCGCCCGGCTATCAGGTGCCCCAGACCAGTGAGCCGCCGGTGTTTTTCAATCCCCTGTCCAAAACCGACGGCTATAATCTTCTGGCCCAGGGTCCGGGAATTACGGTCCACTTATTAAACACCACGTTTCAGGCCTTCAAAGGCGGCAGGTTTTCAATTATATGCCCAATAAAAGGCCAGGGACGGCTTAATTCATCCGGAGCCTTCCCGACCATCAGACTCAGACCAGGCGGAGCTACGTTGATCCCGTCCGGCTTAGGGCCCCATTCCATTGTCTCCAACAGTTCCCTGTCGGCGGTCATGTTTTCTGGACCGAACCATAACGGTTAACTTTGATGGAATCCGGAAACAAAACCCGCTCGCTGACTGAGCTTCAGCCGTATTTTGTAAACCGGAGCTATTTTTAGTCAGCCTTTTCTCTTTTTAGGGGTGCATTGCGGCTTTGTATTTTACTGACATCCGCCAGCCCTTCGACAGAAAATTTCCAGGAGCCTGAAATCAGGCTTGGCAGTTCATGGGCCTGAGCCGTTTTTTGTTCGCAGCTTAAACCCAATACAGTTGCTTTAATAATTTTTTCAAGAAAATTGAAGACGCCAAAGCATTACAAACTTAATCGCCGTAAAAAAAGCTGCTGTTTGGCTTCAGGCGGACATAAGATATTCGGAAAAGCGGCCGGGGCTGCCGGACGCTCGGACATCTACAGTGGAGCGCCCTGAAGAGAAGTATCCTAAAATCCCGTATTTTTTTACCCGAGGCAGGAAAAACCTTTGACATTTTAAAAAAATCAATAAAATCAATAATTTATAAGAAAAATAATTCGGATGCATTTAAAATTTTGTGGTATATTTACTTTCCACAGGCTAGAAAAATTCCATTTGACAGAGCTGACTCTGATCAAGTACTTAATAAGGATGACGGCTGCCAGTGCGGACCATATCTGACAGCAAACGGCGTTGTAAGAAGTCCCCATGAAGCCCTTGATGTGGAAATGCTGTTTTATGATCTTGAAAACAATTTTCAATTTCCCGTCTTTTCTTATAAACACCGGCGATTACTGCAGCTTTTTCCTTCATTTATATTCGTGAGGAACTCCACTTCACCGCCGGATTTATCATCTTTGATGGCAACTATACGCAAAGGCGTCGGATTATGCCTTAAACGATTCTTTGTTTGCGGGATTTACTTTTTCGTCTCTGATCACCTCAAATGTTGTTTTTTTCGTTTCATCATAAAAACTCTCTTCAGCCGCTCCCTCTTCCGCTTTCAGTTCCGCTTCCTCTTTCTCATTCTCATTCTCTTCAGAGGAGTCAGACGGATCTTTGGCTGCCGTGAATTTCATTTCGTCCCTGGTCCTGGCAGCAGAGAATTTATTGGACTCATTTATTTGATACAGGGTCTTATAGTCAATATAACCTCGGTCCATAGTGATTACAGAACCCGCAGGTATTCGTTCCAATAAATGTCCGGCGCTCCTGATGTCAGCCGCTTTTCCTTCAGTGACCTCTATGAATTCAGGCAGCGGCCCTTCACTTACGTTTATGGTTCGTATCCGCAATTCTCAAAATTGACTCAGAGTGACTGCCAGTGGACGGTCATAGAGAGTCACCATAAAGGGAGAAATATGCGCGGTGATTTGTTTCAACATGGGTTAAAAACCTGTATTGCTGGAGACTGGACCTTACCCTGGCTGATCGTTAATATTTTATGGCCCCGCAAAAACCCCCTTTAAAAAATGAGGGGCTTCCCCGAAAAAAGAAGGCGGGGACTGGCTGCAGCCCAAAAATTCGGATTCAGGCTGGTAAAAATTTTGAAAACGGTCTATCAATTCTGCCGGATCAATTTTTTTAACGACGATAGAGCATAATTATATATAATTATAGCATATTTTTGTTATCTGACTGCACAATGCCGCCAGGGGAACCCCAAAAGTCAGAGGCACAATTGTCCCGTATACGGCCTGCAAACTACCTTCTGAACCCACAAAAACTTCCAAATTTATTCTTTATCAGTACCGCAGCAGCCGGACGGACAAGCCAGTAAGCCCTGCCCGTCCGCCAAAGACATCAAAGCTTTTAGGCCGGAGAGCCTTCAAAAGTATCAGTCCGGGCAGAAGAGCTGCCATTGACCCAACTTTTGACCTTCATTTTGCCCTTTTCCAGTCCGTCCTTGATTTCCTCACTCATGCCTTTTAAGTCTTCTTGAGCAAGGGGCTTGCCGCTGGCAAATCTCCGGGCAAAGATGCGTCCGATGGTGTAAGTGACCGCCCCGAAGGTCAGAGAACTGCTGGCTCCTCTTAAGCCCAAGCCGATCACGGGAATGTTGCGCAGAAGTGAGCCTATGTTGGGAGCTAGAGCCACCGGGGCCAACGCTCCCAAAATACAGGCAATAGCTTTGCGGCCCCATTCCAAGCTGAAAGGCAGGCCGTAAGCCCGGCTCAACCGGTAGACCATTTCGGCCTGAATGGCGGTCAGACCGCCGATATCGGCTAAAGGCAGCGGCACAAACCCCACAGCCATAGAGGCGTAAACCCTGTTTCGGATAAGGGCGTCTATTTTGTTCTGATCGGGGAGGTCTCGGGAGTTCACTTCCTGCGCCTCAACTTCAATAATTTCCCTGCTGTTATCAAGACTCATGCTGACCTCACAAAAGGCCCGGCAGCTGTTGGAGCCGGACCTGGATTTTGGGGATAAAACTCTTAAAATGCTTAGACTTTTGATGACTGTTAAGGCCGCTCCAACTGCTCAAAAACATCTCCCCTGAGAAATAACTATCTGACCTCCCCACCGCCTTAAGTCAGCGGATTTTCAGCGCCAGAAACGTTACCGCTCCTGCCGCCTCAGGCTGGTCATCCTTCAGCGAGACAGCCCAGAGGAACAACTGCTTGGTTTTCGTTTTCCAATTTACAAAGAGAGAAATTACAGGGCTTCGAACCAGCCCGCTATTCCCTCAGGCCGCGCCTCTTTCTCTCCAAAGGCAGAAAAGGCTAACCCGGACGCCTGGATGATTTTAGGACACTCTGCCGGAAAATGCCATCAAAATAACAAAATTATAAACAAACATCCGCAGACGCACCTTATGTCTGCGGTCTGAAGACCATGATTTTACGGAGCCCTGGATAAAGGCGGCTCAAGGCCCAATGACCTAAATTTCCCGGATCTCCTGATGGTTGTAAACGTCATTTATTCTCTTTTTTAGTCAGTTTCATCAGAAGCGCAAAAAATGACGGAATAAAAATAGGGGCGATAGCTGTAGCCGCCAAGGTCCCGCCGATGACGGCCGAACCAAGGGAATTACGGCTGGCGGAACCGGCGCCGCTGGACAGAGCCAACGGCAGGCAACCCAGAATAAAGGCCATGGAGGTCATGACTATAGGCCGAAAACGGGTGGCGGCAGCCTGCAAAGCCGCAGCCGCGGCGCTTTCTCCTTTTTTGTAGGCAGCCCAGGCGAACTCGACAATAAGGACAGAGTTTTTAATCGCCAAGCCTATCAAGGTCACCAAGGCCACCTGTACATAAACGTCATTGGCAAAATCTAAAATATAAACAGTCAAAAGAGCCCCAAAAACCGCAAAAGGCACTGCTAAAACGGCGGCTATGGGTAAAATCAGGCTCTCATACTGGGCAGCCAGAATCATAAACACTAAAACTAGGGCTAAAAGAAGAGCTGTAAAATTGGGACCGCCCCCGACTTTTTCCTGGAAAGAGGTCCCGCTCCAGCCGATGGAGTAATCATCGGGCAAATTTTCTCTGACCACTTCCTCTAAAGCGTTCATAGCCTCAAGATTGCCGTAGCCGGGAGCGGCCTGAGCCGAAATCCGAGCTGAAGGCCGGCCGTTAAAATGGGCCAAAGACACCGGACCGGAACTGACGGTCCTTTTGGTCAGGATGGCTAGGGGTACCATGACCCCGTCTAAGGAACGGACATAAAAATTATCCAGATCCTCCGGCAATACCCGGAAGCGGGCTTCAGACTGCATGGTGACTTGGTAGATCCTGCCGTTCATGACAAAATCATTAATATAACTGCCGGAAAGACCGGTGGACAGAGCCCCGTAGACCTCGGCTGGAGAGACTCTCATGAGTTTAGCCTTATCAATATCCAGTTCCAGCTCAATGACTGGGGTAGACAGAGACAGCGAGCAATGGACCCCCAGAAGTTCCGGACGGTTAGCCGCTGCCCGGCTAAAGATCTCTCCCTGGGCGGCAATTTCACTCAGACTGGCTCCGCCCCGGTTCTCTAAAAAACCCTCCAAACCGCCTACAGTGCCCAGTCCGACTATGGAGGGCGGGTTGAAGGCCGCTACCATCCCGTCGGCGAGCTGGGCATTCCGGGCAAAAACCTCCGAGACCAGAGCAAAAGAGGACTCATTAGCCTTGGGACGTTCATCCCATGGTTTCAGCATAATGAAGGCGACCCCGTAATTCCCGAGAGCCCCGGCCCCGGTCAGGAAATCCTGGCCGGCAATGCTTAAAACTTTGCTGACCGCCGGATTTTGACTCATGGACTCCCGGAGGCCTTCGAGGAATGCGTCGGTTCGGGGCATGGAGGCGCCATCGGGCAACTGAGCCACGCTGATGATATAACCCTGATCTTCTTCCGGAGTCAGTCCGGCGGGCAGGTTCCGGAAAAGCCAGAACGTCACCCCGACCATTACCAGCAGTCCCAGTAATGCCAGAGCCGGACTCTTCAGGAAAAACCGCACTAAAGTCAGATAGACCCCAGTAATTTTTTCAAAGCCCCTGTCCAGAAGCTTAAAAAAACCACCGGGGTTGTGACCGGGCTGAAGAAGCCGGGCGCACATAACCGGAGTCAGAGTTAGGGCGATAAGTCCGGAAACCGCTACCGATACGGCTATAGTCACCCCGAACTGCCGAAACATCTCTCCGGTCAGGCCGCCCATGTAGGAGACCGGAATGAACACAGCCCCCAAAACCAGCACAATAGCCAAAATCGGGCCGGAAACCTCCCCCATGGCCCGGTTGACGGCCTGTTCAGGGGCTAGTCCTTCGGCATGGCAGATTCTTTCGGCATTCTCCAAGACCACAATGGCGTCATCCACCACAATCCCGATGGACAGAACCAAACCGAACAGGGTGAGAAGATTAATGGAGAACCCGAACAGCCACAGGCCGCAAAAAGTGCCCACCACCGCTATGAAGGCAGCCGCGCAGGGAATAATGGTGGCCCGGAGGCTTTTCAAAAACAGGAAAATGACCAGAATCACCAGACCCATGGCCTCAACTAAAGTATGGATCACCTCCTCAATGGAAAGCTTGACAAAAACCGTAACATCATAAGGAATGTCGTACTCCAGACCCGCCGGAAAACTCCGGCTCATTTCCTCCATGGCCGCCCGAATCCCGGCGGCAGTGTCCAAAGCATTGGAACCCGGGGCTAGGGCTACGCTTATGCCGGCCACCGGCTGACCGTTCAAGCGGCTGCGCACCCCGTAGTCAGCTGCTCCTAAAACCACACTAGCCACATCGCCTAGCCGAGTAATTTCGCCGTCCTGACCGATTCTGACTATAATATTGGCAAAATCCTCCGCCGAGGCCATCCGCCCCCGGACCCCTGTCAGCCAGGACATGCCGGGCCCCTGCGGAGCCGGTTCCAGGCCTAAGACTCCAGCCGGATACTGGGCATTCTGCTCCCGCACGGCGGCGGCCAGATCCGCCGGGGTCAGGCCCATGGCCGCCAGACGACCGGGATCGTACCACAGACGCATAGCGTATTCTTCGGAAATCAAAAGATCGGCCCCGGCTACGCCGGGCACGCGCTTGAGGGTGTCTAAGATGTTGGCGGCTGCGTAATTGTTTAAAAAAAGACTGTCGTAACGGCTGTCCGGGCTGACTAAGGCGATGATCTGCAAAAAAGCTCCTCCGCCAGTCACCACGTTCACGCCCAGCCGCCGGACGTCTTCCGGCAGAGCCGACAGGCAGGACTGGACTTTGAGATTAACCCGGTTGGCCGCCACTTCCGGATCAGTCCCCAGCTCGAAAGTGACAGTTAAAGTCATCATGCCGCTGGCGGAACTGTTGGACTGGGTATACCAGACGTCAGCCACTCCGTTTAGGGCCTTCTCCAGGGGAGCGGCCACCAGATCGGCAATGGCTTCCGGACCGGCCCCCGGAAACATAGCCGTTACCGTCACCGAAGGCGGAACCAAATCCGGGTACTGGGCTACCGGCAGGGATTTGAGGCCTAAGCCGCCGGCGATAAGGATGAAAGCCGCAATGACCGCTGCCAAAACCGGACGGCGGAGAAAAAAATATTCTTTCACGGTTTCAAATCCCCTTTGGCCGGTTCGGCGGCCGCTGCCGGAGTTGAGGAGGATTCCGCGGTCCCAGCCGTCTCTGACTTTTCAGAGACCTTTACTTTCAGGCCGGGGCCAACCTTATTAACTCCTTCGACAATCACCCTGGCGCCGCTTTTAACCGGACCGCCGGGCCGGACTAAAAAACGGCCGTTTATAGGCCCGACCGCTTTCAGTGGCTCAAAAACAACCCGGTCTTCCTCATCTAAAAGAGCCAGGGACTGCTGGCCGCCGTTAAGATTTACGGCCGTCTGGGGCACGGAAAGAACATCGGCTAAAGTCAGAAGATCCAGCTTGACTCTGACAATCTGACCGTTGTAAAGCTGCCGGTCAGGATTGGAAAAGACTGCCCGGGCCAGCATGGTGCCGGTGGCCCGATCAGCGGCGGCATTGCCGTACTCCATGCGTCCCCGGTGCGGATAAGTCTCGCCAAAATCCATCAGTAAAGCAGCTTCCAGGACCGATTTCATTTGGGCGCCTTCTTCTTTGGAAAGGCGGCTTATCTGCCGCACCTGAGTTTCGGGCACCGCAAAAATGACCTTGATTTCGCTCATGTCGTAGATGGTGGTCAGCAGTCCTCCGACCTCTGAAGCTGAGGTAATGAGCGAACCGGGCATTTGTTCGGCCATCCCGGCATAGCCGCCCACCGGAGCCCGCACCTCGGTCATTGCCAGACGGACCGCAGCCTCCTCTAAGGCCGCCTCAGCCTCGTGAAACCCGGCCAGAGCATTGGCCCTTTGCGTTTCGGCTTCGTTTAAATCCCTGAGGGCAATGGCATCACGCTCCCTGAGTTTCCTAGCCCGTTCGAGATCTCGGTCCGCGTGGTCCAAGACATTTTTAGCCCCGCTCAGCCGGGCAGTGGCCTGATTGACCTGGGAACGGTAACGGTTATCCTCAATCCGGAACAGAACCTGCCCGGCCTCGACCCACTCGCCCTCCTGATAATCTTTGCTCAGCAGCAAGCCGTCCACCTGGGCCCGGACTTTCACAACCTGACGGCCTTCCACAAAGCCGACGTATTCCTGCGTGACGACTAGATCCTCCGGCTTTAAGGTCAGAACCGTAACCGCAGGCGGACCGGACGGAGGAGCTGCGGGTTCCGCACCGCTGCACCCTAAAAACAGAAGGGGCAGGGTAAGGACGCCTAACAACTTAAGATATCTAACCATAATTTTTACCCTTTTAACTCTAATTTTAACAATCCGTCCATGGAGGCGGACCTGCCCCGGAAATCAACCCGGCTTGGTCCGCCACCGAAGAGGTCACAGTCAAGGCCCATCCGGCGGGAAATCCCAGAAGAGCCTGACCGGACGGCCCCAGTTCTTATTATTGCCGTTTTCTTGCTCAAATCACAACATATTGTTAATTATTTATATTTTAATATGACATAATATATTTAGACATATTTATTTTATTTCAATCTTTATTCTTTTTACTTTTTTATTTATACTAATATAAATAAAGTCGAGTTTTATTCTTCGCTGACTTCCAGGACGGAGTCCGAACTAAAAACAGTCAAAAACGGCGAACCCCGCCAGTAATCATCCATAACATTATCAAGGCATAAAGACTCCATACTTATGCAAGAATCAGAATCCTGACCTTTCCCCCGGCAGACAGCGTTAACAATAGGGCATTTTTTGACCATATCCAGGAAGTTGCCCATATCCGGGGCCGAATAGATTTCAGACCGACCGACTCTGACTAAGGAATAAAGGTACTGCCGTATGCATTCACCGGAAACACGGTCCTGAGGATTATTACCGTAGCATCTGAGCCGGTCCTGAACGATTTCCCTGAGCCTGGCGGTAATTTGGGAAGGATGGACGTCCTCCAGGCGAGAGTAGACTCTGGCCATTGTCTCCGTACTTAGCCGTTCTCTCAGCTGATACTGAACATCAGGCCTGGATGAAATCGCAATAGCCGCTACCAGCGCTGCAGCCAGCGTCAATGGCAGCCAGTAAAGCAAACCCAAAATTTTCATAATTTACTCCTCATCCGAGCAGATCCCGGCTAGTCCCAAACAATGAGCCGGCCGTCTGCCTGGCTGATATTTCCCGTCTAGGCCTGACTAATCAGCAGCTATGGGGCTGTATGGCCTGTCGCCGGCAGCCAGGTCACAGCTTTTTAAAAGAGTCAGAAACAACAGAGGCTTCAGGCTTCCCAGACAGGTCAGCAACTGTCGCCAAAATTCTGTCCGCTAAAATCTTCGGATCCGTCAGAATGTGGAAGTGATTGCCCGGCAAACGGTATATTTCCAGAGGTCTGGTAAAATAAGCCTGCCAGCCGGCCATGTCGAGACCGCTGACAATATCCTTTTCCGCGAAAAAAACCGTGGCCGGGAGATCTAACTGCGGCCAGGGATCATAATTCTGGCAGATTACCGCCGCCAGATCGGCCCTTAAAATGGGGGCAAACAAAAGGATCATTTCCATGCTGCCGGCCGCTTCCGGGTTCACGGCTCCAAAACAATCCTGGCAGGTCCGCCAAAATTCTTCGTCCCCCAGGTCCAATATTTCCGGACCCACCGGCAAAAGGCCTGGCTTTAAGGTACTGGACAGAAAAATATGCCGGGGCTGCTGAACCTTAGGGATTTTAGCGGCCAGCAGGTAAGCCAGCAAGCCGCCCATACTGTGACCGAATAAAACATAATCATCACTTAAATATCCAAATTCATTCATTTGAGCAAATAAATCATCAACCATATCGCCTAATTTATCTAAAAGAGGCTCATCAAGCCGCCCCCCGTGGCCCGGCAGTTCCAGGGCCGTAACCCGGCAACCTTTTAACAGCTCCGTAAAAGTGTGGCTGTATATTTTCGCCGTGCCGCCGGCATGGGCTAAGAAGAAAATATTCATACAATTTTCAGCTCCGGTTAAGATCTGTGAAGTTATAGTTTCCGAACGGTGAAAACGCTTTTGCCGGACTCAAAAAATCCGGCCGCAAAATTTAATTCGGTCAGCTCAGACAAAATCCCCGTAGTCTAAAGTCAGAACCCGGTCGGCGACATCAAAATACCGCTCATCATGGGAGATGACCAAGATAGTTCGCCCTTCTTTTTTGAGATCAGGGAGCAAAGTACGGTAAAAAAGCTCCCGGAAGTGCTGGTCAAAATCAGCCGCCACCTCATCCAGCAGAAGGACCGGTCTTTTTTCCATAATGGCGCAGACTAACGCCAGGCGTTTGCGCTGTCCGCTGGAGAGAGTCAGATTGGAAAAGATGCCCGCCTCATCTAAGCTGACCTTAAGATCGAGTCCCATAGTTTTGAGCAGCTGCCTGGATTCTTCCAAAGTGCCGCTGATCCCGTAAAGACCGTTAAACAGATGAAAATCCGGAAACAAGACCGAAAAATAGGCCCTATAGTTATTTAACCCTATTTCTTCAATATCTGAGCCGTCTAAGGTCAATCGGCCCTGATCGAGACTGATTAAGCCGGCCAGCAAACGCATAAAGGTGCTTTTGCCGCTCCCGTTGCCGCCTTTAAGAATTACCAGTTCTCCTTTATTTATATAAAAATCTTTAATACAGATGGTAAAAAAACCGGATTTGCCATTGTTATTCCCGCTGTGAGAGCCGTTTATGTTATTTTTATAAGAAAAACACCCGTCTTTTAAGGCGATGGTGGCAAAATCAGAGGGCTTCTGCTGCTGGCCGCCGGTCTCGTCCCTTAGCTGATTGAGTTCAATTTCAAAATCAGCCAGAGACCAGACAATCATAGCGGCCCGGGCCGACATAGGCATAAAGGACAGCAGACCGATCAGAGGTATGGTGCTGAACATGGTGATAGCCACAATCTTAATGCACTCTTCGAATGTGGCCAGCCCGGTCTGGGGCAGGATAAACAGCAGAGCCGCCACAGGAAAGTAAACCATGAGCCCGTACATGACCGTATTTTGGACACGGAAGCCGTCGGTTTTCTGCCGGCCGATTAAAACTTTGTCCCTAAGAGGGGTAATCTCCCGGGAAAAAAGTTCCAAACGCTTTCGGTCATTCATTTTCAGTTCTGTAAAGCCTAAAACCACGGATTTCAAAGAACCCTGGAATTTATCCACATTAAGACGGTACTTAAATAAGGCGGCCACAAATTTTTGATCACTGCGGAAAAATATTAAAGCCGCAATCCCCATCACCACCGAAAGAGAAACCAGACCCACCACGGACACATAGAAGGAAAACAATACCGAACAAAGAAGCATGGTGATACTGCTGATAAAAACCGGCAGCAGTATTGAGGCCTCGTTGATGATGTCCTTGGTTCCAGAGATGGCCTCAAACAGTTTAGGCTGATTTAAGCCGAAAAAGCCCCGGTAGCTTATTTGGCTGAGGTTTTCGGTTATCTTCAGCTCCAAATTGGTGACCAAATCCCGGCCGATGCCGGCGCTGATGGCCATGGCCACGGAAAGGCATTTGTACAGGCAGCAGATGGACAGAACGAAAATCAGAAAAGTTCTTAAGGAAATGCTTTGGGACGCAGACAGCTCCCCAACGGACAAGTTAATGGAGTAGAGCAGCAGACCCTGAATTATGCCGGACAGCAAAGAGGTGACAATAAGGGTGTCACGTTTGGAGCCGGCCCTTTTTATGAGATACAGAAGGAAACGTATTTGAGTCATAAGCATAACCTGCAGGCTGTAACCGCCTGTCTAAACTGCCACAGCCAAAATTCAGCCCGGACTGTTAAAACCGCTTGATCTGACCGATTCCTCAGCCTCGCAGTCATTATCGCCGTTACCGTCTCCGCAGGCCTCATTAACCGCCTTCATCTGAAGCCGGCAGACACGATTAAAATGGAACAGCTGCAACTCCGCCAGTTCCAGGGCCGCCTCAGAGCCGGCAGCCTCAGGCAGAACACCGGTCAGCGGAACTTCGGTGACCAAACTCTCTGAGGACTCCCCGGAAGCTGCCGCCGGAAGAGGATCAGCCTTCAGGCCGCCTCCAAAAAGCTCATGATCATTTGCAGCATTTGAACCTGATGATCCCGCCGCCCCGGCAGCCCCAGTCATCTCTGCGGCAAAGGGACTGGACAGATCCTGAACTTCAAAAAGAATTGGGGGGAGGATTTCCGGCCTTACGGGGCCGGGGGGGTTGGATTTGGCTGTCCCGCCTCGGCTCCACAGCTGCCCCATAGCCAAAAGGTACTGCTCTAACTCCCGGCCGGGGCTGACCGGAGTCAGCCGGATAAAATCCGGAAGACCTTCCGGGATCTGACTTTGAGCCGGGCCGATCTCCAGCCCTGTTTTCTGGCGGACTTTTAAGAGCGCCTGATGAAAAAGAACCGGCCCACAGGTCTGGGCAGCCAGATAATCGGCCCAATTTTCGTAGGTCTGGTCCAGATAAGAGGCCGCAGAAGCGGACAGATACGGGATTTTTAAGCGATTGAACTTGATTTGTCTCAGATACCGGCTGAATTCTCCTAACAGTGGCTCACAAAAAGGCGAATGGTAGAGTCTGGAGGACTGTAAGGGCTGGGAGGCCGGCCCCTGGACCGCCAAGCCCCGGCCGGCTAACCGTTGCAGCCAGATCTTTAAAACTTCCGCCGGAGCGGCTACCGTAACGCTGGCCGGTCCGTTTTCCGCAATGACATAGGCCTGAGGGGGCCGGTCAAAATTTACTTCCGCTGCGGAGGCCAAAACAGTGGCCCAGGCGACTTTAGGGCCTTTCAGGGCCTCCGATTCCAGCTCCGAGGCCATCTTTGCCCTGGTCATAACCAGATCCAGACCCGTCTCCCAGCCGTACAGTCCGCTGGCTGATAAAGCCGCATACTCGCCCTGGCCGTGTCCCATAACCGCCTCAGGTTTCAGGCCCTGCGACGAAAGCAAAGCCGCCGTGGCCGCCTGAAAGGCGAACAGGCAGACCTCACTCAGGACGGCCGGCTTAAAGGCTTGGCTGCGGTTAAAGTCTTTGGAGCCGGTTAAGTAATTTTGGAACATGATCTCAGTGATTTTCAAGCCCAGTACCGGAAAAGCCCGCTGTTCCAAGGCCAGCAGCCTTTCCTTAAAGACCGGAAAGCAGTCAGACAGTTCCCGGCTCAGGCCGGGGGCAAGCGGCTCCTGTCCGCCAAAGACCCACAGCAGGCTCAGTTTTTCAGCCCGTCCGGCAGACAACCGGCTATTATTTTCTGTCCTTAAAAAAGAGGCCAAATCCGAGGCCGCCCGGCCGGAATCAGAAGTCAGAACCAGACGCTCCCGGCCGGCCGGCCGGCGGGATGATCCTCTGGCCAGTTCAGTAAAATCGGCCCCGGCTAATAATTTTTCCCGGTAAAGACGGACTTCCGCCCTTAAAGCCCCGGGGGTCGGAGCGGACAAATAAAGATTGGCTGAACGGACATTTGGTCCTGCCGCCTCAGTCTCAGTCACTGACAGATCAAGACGGTACTTGGACCTTGCTGAGGGCGGTTCCGAGACCAGCAAATGCACCAAAGCCCCGGTCAGGGAAAAGGAACTGACCCCGGCTATTTTTCTGGCGTATCCGTCAGGCCACGCTCTGAGGCCCCGATTGACTTCCACTTGCCCTCCAAAATCGATCAGGGGATTCAGTTCCTCACAGTGGAGACTGGGCGGAATCTGGTTCTCTCTTAACAGACCGATCGCTTTTATTAAAGAGGCCAGGCCAGCTACGGCTTCCAAATGCCCAAAATTGGATTTAACTGAACCGATCAAAAGAGGGTAAGGCCTTTTCACCCCGTAAACCTCCTTTAAACTTTCCACCTCAATAGGGTCCCCTAAGGGCGTGCCTGTCCCGTGGGTTTCCACATAACCTACCTCCGAAGGCTCCAGCCCGGCCTCCTTCAGGGCTTTCCTCAAGACCATCTTCTGAGCCAGAGACGAGGTCACCGTAAAACCGGAACTCCGGCCGTCACAGCCCTCCCCTATTCCTTCTATGACAGCCAGAATCCGGTCCCCTTTGGCTAAAGCCCGGCTTAAAGGAGTCAGAATCACTGCCGCAGACCCCTCGCCCCGCCCGAAACCGCTGGCGTCAGCTCCGAAGGCCCGGCAAAGTCCGTCCGGAGCCAGGGCCTTCATGGCCGCCAGCCAGCCGGAGGGAGTCGGCCCCAAAATAAGGTTGACCGCGCCGGCCACCGCCAGATCGGCCGCCCCGGAATGCAAGGCTCTTACGGCCTGAGCCACGGCCACCAAACCGGTCGAGCAGGCCGTTTCCACAAAGACCGAGGGCCCTAAAAAGTCAAAGTGATACGAGATCCGCCCCGGCAGGGTGCTGGCCATGTTACCGGTTAAACTGTAAGGGTCATCGGCAAACCGGTTTTCAGGGCGGCCTAAATAGTCCACAAAAAAGTCAAAGCCGCTTTTGCCGAAGTAAACGGCGGTATTGGTTCCGGCCAGCGTTTCCGGGTCCAGCCCGGCGTTATCCAGGGCCCGGGTTACGGTCTCCAAAGCCAGAAAAGTCTGGGGATCCATCAGGCGGGCCTCCGCCGGGGTCAGATTAAAGCGCCCCAGATCGGCTTTAAATGGCTCCCGCTTCAGAATAGAAGCCCTGGCCAGCTGAAAGGAATTTTCCGGGCTTACAGACTGCCACAGTTTTCGCCGGGCCTCGGGAATATCTCTGACACTTACAACCCCCTCTATTAAAGAAGAGTGGAACTCGGCCAGCCCCTGAGCGTCCCGGTCTCCGGCCGGGAAAAGCAAATCCAGCCCGATGACCGCCACCGGCTCAAAAGCGGAGCGGAAAACTTCAGCCTCTTTTGTCCGCTCCAAAGTCAGGGCGCGGATTACCTCTCTGGCCTGACCCAGAGCCAGTTCTAACTGCTGTTCTCTAGACGGAGGCTGACTGGTCATTGATTATCCAAAAGCTTTTCTATGTCCGACATCAGGGCATCGACACTAATCGCCCCTCCGAGTGGAGCCAGCGGGGGGGCAGTCCGGTCAAACCGGTCAGGCCGATCGGTTTTATCCGGCAGGTACGGCTGGTCCTGCCGGTCGGATTCTGAGGATCCGGCAACCCCCAGGCCGCCGGCCGCCTCACCGGAGGCCGGGCCAAAATTTAAAGCCAGCCAGTCGGTCATAGCCGAAACTGTCGGGTGCTCGAAGGCTAAAGATACCGGAACGCTGCGGCCTAAAGCGCTGCCCAGCCGGTTGCGCAGGGAAACCGTCATCAGGGAGTCAAAGCCGTAGTCGCTTAAAGGTTTTTGCGGATCGATATCCTGAGGAGCGAAGCCTAAAAGATCGGCGGCCAGTTCCGTCAGTTCCTGCAGAACGGGCCCCCGGTCCCCTGCCAGATTTAACTGGCTTAAAGCTAAGGCTAACCCGTCGTTTACACCGTCCCCGGGGGCGCGGCGGGATCGGTCTCCCGACCCGTTCCCTGGTCCGCCGGTCTTGGCCGGCCGGGGGATAATGGACTTAAGGCGCCGGTCCCGGCGCCGTTCCGGGTGCCGGAAAAATTTTTCCAGGTCCATCTTCACAGCCCCGAACACCCCAAGGACCTCTGAGTCCTCCGATTTTTGCCCCAAGACTGAATCCAAAACCCGGAAGAACTCAAAAGTCTCCAGCGGAATAAAACCCTGACGCCTGAGGTTATCACCGCGCACGGCACTGCCGGCCATGCCGGAACCGGCCAGTGGGCCCCACTCAGGAGCGGCCGAGGGCAATTTCTGCAGCCGCCGGTAACGGGCAATGGCCTCCATAAAAAAGTTGGCGGAGACATAGCCGGCCTGACCGGCTGATCCCAAAAGAGCGGCTACGGAAGAAAAAAGCGTAAAATAGTCCAGGGGATCTTTTAAAGTTGCCAGATGGAGATTAACGGCTCCAAAAATCTTGGGCCCTAAGACCTTAAGGACCCTCTCCTCGGACATAGCCTCAATCAGCCCATCCGCCAGAGTCCCGGCCAGATGCCATATCCCCTTTATCGCACCTGCCTCTCTGGCTGAGGCCAGAGCCTGGCTCAATTCCCCAAAAACCGTGACATCAGCGTTTAAATCCAGAACTGTAACGCCCCTGGCCCTTAACTCCTCAGCCAGCTGCAAAGACTCGCCGGATAAGCCCTCCCGGCTGATTAAGGCTAGCTCCCGGGCGCCTCTGCCGACTAAATGTTCAGCCAGTTTTCGGGTTAAGGCGCCGTTGGCCCCGGTGATGACCTGAATTCCCTGGACATTATTGTCTTTATGGTCTTTAAGGGCTTCAGGGAGATCCAAGCCGGAGGGCGCCTGATGATTTAATAAGAAAGGCTCGTAAAAAACCCCGCCCCGAAAAGCCAGTTCGTAAGGCTCACCGGACAGTTCATTATTTAAGCGTCTGATAATCTCCAGAGCATCTTCCCGGCTGTCCCCAGATATATCCAGCTGCCCGGCCCAGAGATCCGGTCTTTCCAAAGCCAGAGTCCGGCCTAAGCCGATGAGGCTGGCGCCCTGCAAAGAGACCGGCTCATTGCGGCCGCCGCTGTCCGGATGCTCTATGCAGTCAACGACTCTGGCCCGTGCGGTGACCAAATGTATCCGGTGCTTATACGGGCTTTTTAAGAGGACTTTTACATAAGCCAGGCATTCATTGAAGAGGGCAAGCTCTCTGAAGGGCAGCTCGGCGGAGATCTCCGTCTGACCGGCAGGAGCCAGTAAGACAATATCGCAGTCAGCCGATAACGTCAGCCGGGAGGAAGCTTCGGCTGAATAACCGGTGAAATTCCGGCGGCTTTTATCCCGGCCGGCTAAAACCCCGGCCTCAGAGCCCTGAGCCAGGAAACGGCCCAGACTGATGACTTCAAGCGCCCGATCTTTCAGGTCAGGCAGATTATCGCAGCTGACAGTTTCACGGCTCAGCTGAGTAACTTTTTTTGCCGCTGACAGATCTGCCTTCTGCCATTTCTCCAGATAAAAACGCAGCGGGGATTGGTCCTCAGCGGTTCCTGAATCACGGCCAAAAACCGGGGCCGGGGTCAAAGGCGGCCGCCTGTAAAAAACCTTTTGACTGGTCAGGGGCAGATAAAGGGATCTGACAGCCAGGACCGGCTCCCCGGTCCGGTCATAAGCCGTCACGGAACTGGTGATGCCCAGAGGGGATGCGCTGAACTTCGTCAGGCCGTGACAAAAAAGCTTTTCAGGAACCTGGGCCCACAAACTCAGACTTTCCATGAACAGAGGGACAAAAAGGCCGTTATTGGCGACCATAAAAGGTACGGCCTCATTAATTACGGCCGGCATAGTGGTTTGAAAGACACTGTCTAAAGAGCCCGGATAAATGACGTGACCGGCTTCTGAGGGGGTGTGTCTTCTGGCTTCCACCTGGCAGTAATTTTCCGGGCCGTCGACAAAAATTGAAGACAGCCGCCAGAAGTCCGGGGCTAAGCCGTACCCGTAGTCAGCGAAAGCGCTGCAGTAACTGTCCACGGTCATGGTCTGAGGCCGCTGTTTTACGGCCTCCGGATTATTTTTGGGCTTTTCTGGGACTGCAAAACTAATAAAACCAGCCGCATGGGTGACAAACTCAGAAGCATTTTTTCCGCAACTGACCAAAGAAAAGGCGCTTAAGTCATCCTGGGGATTATCGACAATGACCTGAACCAGACGTTCCTCCCGAGGACCTATCACTAAAGGCTGGGTAAAGCTGACCTCCTTCAATTCGCAGACCGCCCGGCCGCGCAGAGCTTCCGCCGCCGCTAAGACCATGGCCGCATGCCCGGCGGCCGGACTGACGGCCCGCCCCAGGATGCGGTGCTCCCAGAGAAACCTAGGTCCTTCTTCATTGAAGACGGTTTCAAAGACCGAGGCTTTGCCCAGAGCCGGACTTTTGATGAGGCGGCCTAAAACGGGGTGCCTTTTTCGGGGGGCCTCATCAGCTTCAGCGGCGGCCATTCCGGCTTTCGGGGCCGGAAAGTGCGGCGGGGAGTGCCGGACTTCCAGCCAGAAGCGCTCCCTTTGGAAGGGATAGGCAGGCAGACTGGTCCGGCCTTGGGGAAGAGGTTCCCAGACCTTGCCCCAGTCAAGATCAAACCCCTCCTGATACAGTTCCGAGGCTGCGACCAAAAAGCTCTCCAGAGCCGAACGGCCGGGCTTCAGAGTGCTGAGTCCTAATATCTGCCCGCCCTGGGCCACCAGCCCGGAAAGGGCTCCCGAGGGACCGGCCTCCACGGCCAGACTGACTCTTTGGGCCATAACGGAACTGGCCTCCCGAAAACGTACCGGTGAGGCGATCTGTCGGCCAAAATAGCCGGAATCGACCGAATAAGCCGGTTGAGCCAAAAGGCTGGAGATAAAAACCGGATACTGGCTGCCCTTCGGCTGCAGGAGTCCGCAGGGGCTGAGAGGCGCCGGAGATTCCCTGGACTGACGGAAGCCAAATTCTCCCCGCCGGCCCGTTTTTTCCAGGTCAGAAAAAGAGTCGGGGCTGTTCTGACCGTACTTGAGGGAGATATACTCGTCAAACTTTTCAGCGGCCTCCTGCATGGCCGGAGAATGAAAAGCCGCCGAAACCTTCAGAGGCACTGAACTGATCTTTTCTTTCTCCAGATACCCGCTCAACCGGCTTAAAGAGTCAGCGGGACCGGATAAAGTTACAGAAGAGACTGCGTTATCGGCCGCGATCCTGACATCCGGAAAGTCCTTTAAAACCGGCTCTATCTCCGCAACTGAAGCGAACACCGCTGTCATGGAACCGTCCGGGGCCTGGGCCATTAAAAGGCCTCTTTGACAGACCAGATCCACTGCGGTCCGGCGATCCAGGATCCCGCTGGCGGCTAAAGCCGGGAACTCGCCGACGCTGTGCCCTAGGACACTGTCAAAAGTCAGGCCCACATAAGTCCAAAGATCGTACAAAGCCAAACTGACCGCGCAAATCAAAGGCTGGGAAATCTGAGTCGGGGTCAGCGCCTCGGGAGGGAGGTCAGGGTTAATTAAACTAATCGGATCAATACCCCGGGGCAGCAAGAGCTTCCGGGCAGAATCCAGACTTTCCTGAAAAACCGGGTAAGCTTTATACAGCTCCCAGCCTAAACCGGGGCATTGGGAGCCCTGACCGGTAAATAAAAGGCCGAGAGGTCTTGGACCTCTGGTTTTACGGACCCGGATACTGGCTAGCCGGTCCGCTAATTCCGAAGGAGAGCTGCCGACTAAGGCTGCCCGAAATTCGAAGTGCGGCCGGTGATTGGCCAGACTGTAGGCTAAGTTCAGGGCTGCCCGGCGATCGCAGTTTCTGAGCCTTTGGGCGACCTTAAAGGCCAGTTCTTCCAGGGCTTTCTGACTCTTGGCCGACAAAAGGAGAAGGATGGGCGGCTCAGAAGCCACACTGTCCGCAGACTGCCCTTTCAGGCTTGCGGCTGATTCCGTTCGGCGGTATTCTTCGACTATCAGATGCCCGTTGACCCCGGAAAAACCGAAAGCGCTCAGGCCGGCCCTTTTTAAGGCCCCGGACTCATTATCCGGCCAGCTTACCAAAGAGGTGGGGGCCGCAATCCGGCCTTTGGCCCAGTCAAAGCGGCGGTTAGGGCTTTTTAAGTGAATATTAGCCGGAATCTGACCGTGCTTCATGGCCAGTAGGACTTTAATCAGGGAAGCCAGGCCGGACACCGGTTCTAAGTGCCCGATATTGGCCTTGACTGAGCCGATCAGCAAAGGCTTCAGGCGCCCGGGGCCGTAGGCCGCCGACAAGGCCTCCAGCTCCACCAGATCGCCTAAAGAGGTGCCGGTTCCGTGGGCTTCCACATAATCAATCTCCGAAGGCAGCAGTCCGGCGTCCGCCAAAGAGCCTTTGATCAGCTCCTGCTGGGCCAGACCAGAGGGTGCGGTCAGACCGTTGCTCCGTCCGTCCTGATTAAGGTAGTGCCCCTTAATAGTCCCTAAAATCCGATCCCCGGCTTTTTCGGCGTCCCCCAGCCTTTTCAGCAGGACTACCGCCGCCCCTTCGCCCCGGCCGTAACCGTCAGCCCCGTCATCGAAGGCCTTGCTGCGCCCGTCGCTGCTGATGGCCCCCAACTTGGTGAAGCAGATGTGCATTTCCGGAATGAGCATCAAAGAAACCGCCCCGACCAAAGCTAAATCCGATTCCCCGGCTCTCAGACTCTGACCGGCCTGGGCTAAGGCGACCAAGCTGGAAGAACAGGCGGTATCTACCGTAAAGCAGGGACCATTAAAGCCGTAAAAATAAGACAGCCGGCCGCAGGCCCCGCTCATAGTGGTTCCGGTCAGGGAATAGGCATCAATGAGGTCCCGGTCAAAAGAATCGCGGTGGGCCCGGCTGTATTCGCTGTTGGTCATGCCTAAAAACACCCCGGCCCGCTTATTCTTCCACTTCAGAGGATCAATTGAGCCGTCTTCAAAGGCCTCCCAGCTGAGTTCCAGCAAAAGACGCTGCTGGGGGTCGAGCTGCTTGGCCTCACGGCCGGCCAGACCGAAAAAATTAGCGTCAAATCCCTGGAAAGTATCCTCAATAAAGCCGCCGGACCGGGTGTACATGGTCCCTGGGTGTTCACGGTCAGGATGATAAAAATCCTCTGCATTCCAGCGGCTTTTGGGAATTATTCCGATCGCATCCCTGCCCTCTTTAAGTATCCGCCAAAAACTCTCACCATCCACAGCCCCGCCCGGAAACCGAAAAGCCAGGCCAACCACGGCCAGAGGTTCGCGGCCGGTCAGACCGGCCTTAACTTCCGGGCGCCGATCGGAAGAGGACTGGGCAGCGGAGGATTTTAAAAAGCAGCCGGTCTCACCGGAATCAGACTTGGGGAGTTCCATGGCTTCAGCTGAATACCTGGCCAGCGATCTGGCTTCCGGGTAGCTGAACACCAAAGACGGGGCCAAAGTCAGGCCGGTCTTTAAAGCTAAATCATTAATCAGGCTGACCAAATTCAGGGAATCCAGACCCAGACTCATAAAAGGGCACAGGGCGGTCTCCCCGGTCCGGTCATCCGGAATTTCGGTCAGTTCGTGAAGCTTACTGACCAGAAACTTTTCTAAAGCCGCTGCCCTTTGATGAATGTTCAGGCCCGGCAGCTCCAGGTCAGCCTGGAGGGTCGGATCTGAGGCTCCGGGCGGGAGCAGGTTTTCCGGGCCGTCCCGGTCTTCAGAGGCCTGAGGCCCAGAAGAGCTGAACGTTTTGCTCCCGGCCTCTTTTAATCTAGTCAAAGCTGAGGCTATTACCGGCAGACTTTTCTGATGCCGCTGCATTAAATTGACATAAAAGATGTTCCGGCCCTGAAGACTGGCCGTCTCGTGCAGCGCCTGAAGGAATATCGGATGGGGGGAAAAATCTACGAACCCTTTGGCTCCCAAATACAAAGACAGTTCTACGGCTTTATCAAAGCGAACCGGTTCGGCCGCATGACGGCGCCAGTAGGCGGGGGTTAAAGCCTCGCCAGGGACAATCCGGGCGAGAAAGGAAGAGATAAATGTAAAGTTAGCCTTTTGGGGTTTTATTTGGAGATTTTTTTCAAAATCCGCTCCGAAAGGCTCTAAAGCCGGCGAATGAAAAGAGCGGTCAAACGGAACAAGGCGGGCCGTCCCGGTCAGATTTTCAGTTAAAAGAAAATCATTTAAAACCCCGCTGTCGCCGGCTAAAACCACCGAAGAGGGCGAATTGACGGCGGCTACCGTTATAGAGGTCCCTTCAGTCAGCTCCTTAGCGGCCGAAAAGCTTATGGGCAGATGCATAAGTGCGCCGGGAGAGGTCTTTTCCATAAGCTTAATGTGTCCGCAGGTCAGACAGGCCGCCTCTTTCAAGCTTAAAGCCCCGGCTATTAAAGCGGCCGCCGCCTCTCCGCCGCTGTGCCCGAGGACAGCCTGAGGTTTGGGCAGTCTGTTTTCGCAGGCCTTATACAGAGCGTACTGGACAGCCACAATGGCCGGATGCCAGAACTGGGCGTAAGATAAGGCTACGGGCTCGTCAGAGCGGAACAGCTTTTCCTCAACGGACCAGCCGCTGCAGGCCCGGAAACTCGAATCGAATTCCCTGAAGGCTTCGGTGAAAACCTGGTCGGAATCTATCAGATCAGCCCCCATGCCCGCCCACTGCGAGCCCAAACCGGAAAATACGTATATAAGATCTTTCATACTCCTACCCAAAAAAATCATTAAGGCAATATTTACATTTCGTAAAATGCAATTTTAAAAAAATCACTCTATGAGTCTGTTCATTATATACTCACTGACCCGGGGCAGATAAATAAGGGAGGCCGGCCCGAAAAAACGGGCAGAGGCCCGGACCTGTTCAGAGGCTTTAAGACTTTGACCGGCCTGAGAATTTACCGGCGGCTCCTGAAAATCCGGACAGGCGCCCCAGGACAGCCAGTAGCCTGGGTCCACCGGCAAATGCCCGAAATAGATCGTCCGACTGCCCCAAACCGACCGCCCCGCTGGCGGCGCCTTTTGTCCGGCTGACTCATTAAAGACCGGTTCAGTTTTCAGCCTTTTAGGATCTTCTAAAAATCCGGCCCCAAGAGCTTTAAGACCGGACTCTTTGACTGTCCAAAGACGGATGGCTTCCGACTGAGGATCATCGGATCCCGAAATGCGGCGCACTTCAGAATCCGAGAAAACCGAACCGGCCCCGCCGACCGCCAATGGCTGGATTCTTTCCACATCCACCCCCACAGGAAACAAAGCTACAGCGCAGGCCCCGTAAGGCCAGGAGTGGCTGAAGCTTAACCTCAGAGGGCTTCCTTTCAGTTCCGGCTGACCACGGTCATTCCAGATAAGATCAGGCAGTATTGAAAGGCCGTCCAAACCGTTAAGATCTAAGGCTTTAACCAATAACACCCGGACCAGCAGCCTTAAGGCCGCATCTTGAGGCCGCCGGTTTTTTTGAATTGCCAAAGTCTGCTCTTCGGCCAGATAACCGAACAGCCTGGTCAAACCGCCTAGATTCCGGTCTAAAAGCTCCGGGGCCAGCCGGCCGGCTAACACTAAAAAGCGACTCATCGGCCTAAACGCCCTTTAAAATACGTCCTAAGCCAAGCAGGCTGGCTTGGAACCCGGCAGCCCAGCTCAGCAGATCAATGTTGATCGCCTCAGACCAAATCCAGGTGGATTTCAGAGCGCCCCTGTCGATAAAAGCGCTTACGGACAAAGATCCCTGGGCCGGAAAAGTGACCGGACTGTCGTAGGGGGAGCCCAGCCTCTCAATACTTATTGAAGAGGTTTCTTCAGCCCCGGAATTAATTTCACTTAAATAGTTAAACAGAACGTCAGCCGGACGCTTAAGCCAAGGGAGTTTAGGCAGTTCAGCCCCCGGACCGGAACAGCCGGGCGGACAGCCAGGATTATTCTGCCCGGCCAGATATTTTAAAACGCCGTAACCGATGCCGTTATGAGGGACAGCCCTAAGTTTTTCGGCCGCGATCTTCAAAGTATCCAAGGGGGTTGATCCTAAGCTTAGCCGGACCGGATACAAAACCGTAAACCAGCCAACAGCCGAGGCCAAATCCGCTTCCGGGAAAACAGGGGTCCGCCCGTGCCCTTCCAGGCAGAAAGTCAGCTCCTTAACTCCGAAACCCTCAGCGGCCGACAGCAGCAGGGACGTTAAAAGCATTTCCCGAGCCCCAAATTCCGGACCCAGAGCGGTCAGAAAAAGCTCAGTGTCCGAACTGTTTAATTCAAACTGCAAACTTGCTTTTTCCGGAGTTTTACTGACTCTGAGGCCTCTGAATTCGGGGGCCTTTCGGAGCGTCTCCGCTAAAGAAGGCAGAGGCGGCCCCATGGCCTCTAAAGCTCCGCCCCAGTAGGCGGCCTCAGCCGCCAAAAAATCATTGTCCAAGGCCAATGAAGACAGCTTTTGGGCATAAATCCGGAAGACGCTGCCGGACGCTTCCGGTTTGGGCAGACGGGCCAGGCCGTTTTTGGCCCGGTCATAATCCAAAACCCCCTGGCCGTCCAAAGCCGAAAGAGACCGCTTAAAGTCGCTTTCCAAAACCCGCCAGGAAACATTATCAACCACCAAATGGTGGACGGCCAAAAGAAAACAGTCCTGCCCCTGGTCAGTCCGGCCCAATAAAAATATGACTAAGGGATCTGCATTTTGCAAGTATTTCCGGGCTATCTGGCCGAATCTTTCCGTCAGTCCTTCTAAATTCCGATCCGCCGATATCTCAAAAGTGAAAGCCGTAAAATCTGAGGTTATCCTGGCCTCAGCGCCGCCGTCATTTTCCGGAAAACTCGCCCGGAGCATCGGATGGGTCTTTAAAAGGTCCTCTAAAACCAGAAGATAAACCCACGGCGGCCTGGCGACTTGGCTCACCAGCCCGACACTCTGAAACATGGGCCAGGCCTTTGGTCCCAGTTCAAAGTACCACTTTTGGATTGGAGTCAGAGGAACCGCAGGTCTGGAGGTCTTCTCGGCGGTCAGTTCTCCGGCTACCGTGACCGCAGTATTGACCGCGGGGAGCCTTAAAAGGTCATAGTGGTGACCCGGGGTGCGGACCTCCCGGTAACCCTGCAGGGCCAGCTCTTCCCAGCCCAGGGGGCCGGTTTCAAAGGGCAGGTACTTTGGCCCGAAGGAATCCAAAGGCCTGAGGCAAGTCAGCTTTACATCCATCGGCTGCGGCCGGTAAAATCCCCAGGCCGACAGCTGAGCCGACGCGTAACGTCTGAGGTGTTCAGGGAAACTCATATTTATAAAATTTTCCGGCCGGTCAGGGAATTTTTCGGCGCCTTCATACAGACGCATGGAAGACAGAAGTTCTTCGGCCATCGCCTCAGGAGGCGAATCGCCTTCTTTAACCGGCTCCCCTTCAGTCAAAAGGCGGGTTCGGGCATTGAAAAACAACAGAGATCTGACCTGAGCCCCCCGGTCGAGAAGCTGGCGGCCCAGTTCCCAGGCGGTCAGTCCGGCCAGACACAGGCCGCAGAGAACCACCTCAGCGCGGAGTTCCAGTACAGCCTCAGCGTAGGGTCTGACCAGAGCGGCCAGTTTATCGGCCCCATTAACCGCCTCAACGGCTGAAACCGCTGACTCCCAATTGGGGTCCAAAGCGTAGAGAGAACGGTCCTGAGGCAGTCTCCGGTAAAACTCCCGGTAAGCCCAGAGACTGCCGCCCACAGTGGGCACGATTATCAGAGCCGGACCAGCGCCTAACCTTAAAGGGGAAAGAATCTCCTTCCGGCCGGCCTTCCGGCCTTCAACAGACTCGCAGAGTTTTTTTAGGCTGAACCCGCCTATAAGTTCCGACACCTTAGGGGCCGCCTTCAGGACTGTCTCCAGACGGGCCGCTAAACGCACGGCCTTTAAGGAATCGCCGCCTAAGCTGAAAAAATCCGCTTCAGGGTCTATGCCGTCAGCATCCGCTGCCCCCAAAATTTCCCGGTACGCTTCCAAAACGCTGGCCTCCACCGCACTCCGGGGCTTATAAGATTCGGGGAGCCCCGTCTTTTCCGGGTCCGCAGAGCCGACCGGGGCGTTACCGGCCGCCGGGAGGGCCAAATAATCAATTTTCCCGTTAGCCGTCAAAGGGAACCGGTCTAACAGGCAGATGAACTTGGGCCTGAAGGCCGTAGGCAGATGGGCGCTTAAATGGTCAGTGACCGTCTTAATCAAGGCTTCCCCCGAACCCAGGCTTTCAGAATTGGCCCCTCGGGCTGCGCCGGCCGTAATATAGGCCGCTAAAAAACTGTCTCCGGCGGCATCTTTGCGGGCTAAAACCAAAGCCCGATCCACCTGGGGATTATCCTTAATTCTGGCCTCCACCTCGGCCGGTTCGACTCTTATCCCGCCGATACTGGCCTGGCTGTCTATCCGCCCGATAAACTCAATCAGGCCGTCCGGGCCCATTCTGGCCAGATCCCCGGTCCGGTAGATTGTTTGATAGGAGCTGGGATCGAAATTGGGAGAGGGCCGGGGCTCCCGGAGCGCCCCGGCCTTTAAAGCGCAGGGGTTTTCGGCAAAGCTGGCCTGAGTTAAATCCTCCCGCCTCAAATAACCCAAAGCCAGGCAGGGACCGCTTAAGACCAGCTCACCGGCCATATTAAAAGGTCTTATTTCGTCATGCGGCCCTAAGATAAGAGTCTGAACCCCGGGGATGGGCCGCCCGATGGGAATGGGGGCGGCGGTTTCAGTCACCAGGTGCTTGGTGACTAAAACCGTCGCTTCCGTGGGACCGTACTCGTTGTAAAAAGCGTAGGGGCGCTTTTGATAAAAACTGAGTCTGTCGCCGCCGCAAGTCAGAAGTCTCAGGGACTGAGGAGGTTCCAACCGTTGGATGGCCTCAGCCAGGACCGTAGGCATATTGGCCACCGTGACTGAGTTTTCCGCCATATAATCCCGCAGCCGGGACGCATCAGTCAGAATATCCCGGGGCGGAAAATGGACCTGACCTCCAACGGCTAGCAAAAGATAGACACCCCAGGCGAAGGCGTCGAACCCGGGACTGAAGGTCACCATGGAGCGATCCTGGGAGGTCAGGCCGTAGTCTTTAACCAGACCGGCAACTAAAGCGGCCAGAGACCCCCGGCCCACCATGACCCCTTTGGGTTCGCCGGTGGAGCCTGAGGTGTAGATGACGTAGGCCGTGTCAGCAGGGACTGCGGAGGCTGTTCCGTCAGTCAGGTCCGGGCAGCCTGAAGAGACCGCGCCCTTAAATGAGGCCCCGGGGATAAAAGAGACCGGGGTTCCCAGGGAGTCTACAGTCAGAGAACTTAACGACAAGCCTTTTACAGAAAAGCGGTCAGAGAGACTGTCCGGAGTCCCGGCTCCCGGAGCTTCCGGGACTTCCTGGAACGGCGGAACCGGATTCGGGCTGTCAGAAGCCGAAATGACCAGGGCCGGCTGAGCCGATCTGAGGATGGTCTCGATCCGCCCTTGAGGCCATTTAAGATCAATGGGCAGATAGGCAGCCCCCGAATGGAGAACAGCCAGGAGGCTGATCACCAAAGCCGGACCTGGCGGAAGGGTTAAGGCCACCAGAGCCCCGGGACCAAGACCTTTGGCTTTAAAATCAGCCGTCAGATTTCCCGCCTTCCCCAAAAGGCCGGAATAACTCATCCGGCCCCCAGGCCAGACTATGGCTAAGGAATTTTCCGTCAGGGGTTCCGCAGCCGACTCCGAAGCGGACGGTTTTGGCCCGGCCAAACAAACGGGTACCGGCCAGGGGACCGAACTGTCTCCGCCGGCCTTTCTGGAACCGAAAATCAGGCCGTAAGGGACTGCCAGCTCTTCGCCGAATCCGGCACGGATAATATCGTCCTCTTCTTCAGGCCGGTTCAGCTTAAAATCTCCGACAGACATCCGGCCGCGGGAGCTGACAGCCTGCAGGCAGAGGTACCTGAAATGGCCTGTCAGGGTCTGAATATCATCGGGCCTGAAAACGTCGGCCCTGAATTTAATGTGCCCGTCAAGGCAGAAGTCAGCCCCCGCGTTATCTGCCGGCGAATCAGGGGCTGACAATTCCTCAGACAGAAAAAAAACTGCATTAAGATCGTATCCGGGATAATTGAACCCGCTCTCAAAAGCTATCTCCAAATTCTCCGCGGCCTGAATTTTCGGCAGATTTTCAATGACTAAAAGATGATCTATTATACTGGCCGCCGGTCCGTTATGACCGGCGGCCTTTAAAGCCTCGGACAAAGTCAGGCAGGCGTGCTCCCCGACGGCTCCGGCCTCCGCCTGGGTCTGGGCTAAAACCTCTGCAAAAGCCGCTTTCAGGCTTAAGGGCAGGTAGCGGGGCACAGTGTTGACAAAAAGGCCCAGAGTCCCTAAAGATGCCGGAATCGTCTCGCGGCCGGAAACGACCAGACCGAACCAGGATCCCGCCCCGCCCCGGTACTTTTGCAACAGCAGGCCCCAGATGACCTGGATTAAGGTGGCCGGACTGACCCTTTGGCTTCTGGCCAAATCAAAAAGATCCCGGGCCAAATCCTGAAGCGCCAGTCCGATCTCTTTATAAGCTTTAAGCTCCCCGGATCCGTCAGGCTCAGGGGCGGCGCCCCTTATTAAAGGCCAGGGCCCGGGGGGATCATAATTTAAACGCTCTCCCCAAAATTTAAGATGGGGCCCGCTTTTTTCTCTTTCCGCCATTAAGGCTTTCAGGCACTCAGAGTAAGGAAGACCGGAGCTGGGCCTAAAGTCCTGATGACTTAAGGCGCCGAGCATTTCCTCATAGAACAGACCCACACTCCAGCCGTCCAGGATCAGGTGATGGAAAGTCAGCAGTATCTCTGTCCGGCCGGCCTTCTCATTGATAACTAAACGGAATAGCGGGCCTCCCGCCAAAACCCGGGGGCCGCTTAAGGCCTGCCTTTCGGCTCTGGCCAAAGAACCACTGACCTGTAAATCAGCGTTTTTCAGGCCCGTTACAGAGGGAGGCAGATCCTTGAGAATGACCTGCCAGGGCTGCCCTGACTCCGGTGAATGACTGGCAGGGGCCCAAAAGACGGTGCGCAAAGCCTGATGCCTGCGGACGATGTTTCGGACCGCTGCGGCTATCAGCTCTTCGGACAAGACTCCGTTAAGTTTGGACAGAGTCTGCTCCACATAAACCGGGGCCTCCGGTTCCAGAGCCAAATGAAACCAAAGGCCGGCCTGGAGAGGTCCGAGGGGCAAGAGATCCTCAACTGTCCCTAATCCGAAATGCGCCCTGGCCAAAGCCAGCTCCCGGGCATACTGGCCGGCCTTATGAAGGCCAGGCCGGCCGGGTTCGCCGGAATCCGCTGATCGAAAAGAGGCTGACCCGGGAGACTCTGAGGGCTTCAAGGACTTCGGCGGCTTAGCGGACAGAATCCCGGCCACCGCTTTAGGGGTCGGGGCTGATAAAAACTCGTTGGTGCTGATATCGTAGCCCAAAGACCTCAGCTGGGAGACGCCCATCATGGCTTTAATCGAGTCCCCGCCTATTTCCAGAAAATGATCGTCTTCCTCCGGCCAAAAACCTAAGACCCGGCTGAAGACCCGGCTCACTTCCGAAATCAGGGCCGCTGCCGGACTCAGCTGCCCGTCAGAATTCGGCCCTGCTGAATTGGGGTCCTGAGGGAAGGAGCCCGGGAGCTCACCGTTACCGCCTTTCGGGGAACCGGTTCCAGTCTTTGGGAACTCGGGGGCCGGCAAGTCTTTGACGCTTATTTTTCCGTGCCTATCCTGGGGAAATTTCTCCAGGAAGACGTAAAACCCTGGCCGCATCCAAGCCGGAAGAGCCCCGGTCAGCCTTGTTCTGATTCGACTCTCCAGAGACGGCTCCGCCGGATAAATCTTAGGGACCACCCAGCCGACCAGATAAGCCTGGTCAGTCTCATCAGCTGAAGAGCCGGCGCTGTCCCCAAGCCTGGGACTTAGGCCCACCAAAACTGCCGCTACTTCCTCATCGGCTAAAATCTGCCTTTCCACCTCCCCCGGTTCCAGGCGCTGACCGCGAATCTTTATCTGAAAATCCCGGCGGTTTAAAAAATTTATCTGCCCCTGATAATCGTACAGGGCCAAATCTCCGGTTCGGTACAGACGCTCGAAACCCTTTAAGCCTCTGGAATAGGGATTAGGCCGGAAAACCCCGGCCTCTGACTGGGGGCGGTTCAAATAGCCTTTGGCCAGCTGGGGGCCGGAAAGGCACAGTTCCCCGACTAACCCCGGCGGCTGCAGGTTTAAATCCTTATCTAAGATGAGACTTTGGCAGTTGGCCAGCGATCTGCCGATGGGAGGAGAGTTCAGGGGCCGGTCAATTAAGTAGCCTGAGGACCAAACTGTAAACTCCGTGGGACCGTAGAGATTATAGATCTTAAGACCGTTCCCGCCCGGAGAGAGCCGGCCCGGCTTGTCCCCTGCCAAAGCCAGAATCTCCAGAGAGGACTTCTCCTGAATGACTTTAATGACCTCCACTCCGACCAAAGGCGGCAGGAAAGCGAAATAGATAAGGTTATCAGCGTAAAACTGCGAAAGTTTCGGGGGATCCAGACGAATCTCTTCGGGAACGGAGATTAATGCCGACCCGGAGACCAAACCCAATACGATCTCAAAGACCGAAGCGTCAAAGGCAACAGGCGCGTACAAACTGAAACGCTTTTTCAGCTTAAAGTCAAAAAAACCTAAAGAGCATAAGGCCATATTTACCAGGCCCTGATTTTTTACAACCACCCCTTTTGGCTGGCCGGTGGAGCCGGAAGTGTAAATAACGTAAGCGGCCTCTTCCGGATCGTAAGCCGGAATTCGGCCTGACCGCTCCCCGGCCTGAACGGTCATTTCCCGAAAACCGTCCTCTGTTTTCCTGGCCTCAGAAGAAAACTTCCGGAACTCAAAAGTAAAATGCGCCAGCTCCCCCGCCCAAAGAGGGGCTGAGGAGAACTGGGAAACTATAACCTTAGCCCGGCTGTCTTTGACCGCAAAGGCCAGTCTCTCTTCAGGCCAGGAGACATCTAAGGGCAGAAAGGCGGCCCCGGCCCTTAAGACTCCTAAGACAGCCGCAGCGTAATTCAGGCCTCTGGGGAGATTTAAGCCGACCACCGACCCCGGCCCCGCTCCCATTGACCTGAAGCGCCCGGCTAAGGCCAGGCTCAAATTATCCAGCTCCCCGTAAGTCAAAACCGTCCGGCCGTTTTCGATCAGAGCCGGAGAACCGGGATCCAGCCGGGCCCTTTTCATAAAGATTTCAATAAAGCTTTTCGGGCTGCTAAGCCCGAGAGCTCTTAATTCATCCGGAAAATCCGTCTTGGCCCCGAAGCAGAGATCAATGACCCGATCCTTCTCTTCAGGCGTTAATATATCCAGCCCGCCCACAGGGTCATGAGGACTGCGGCTGATAAAACTGAGACTGACCCTGTAAAATTCAGCCAAATCCTCAATCTGCCTTTGGGAAAATTTCAAGCCGTCATAATGGAGCTTTAAGGTCAAATTCCGGCCCTGAAACCACTCGAAAACCAGTCCCAGATCGTCCCTGCTCTGACTGAAAATCCGGGTCAGTTCGTAGCGGCCCCGAAGCTGATAATCCGGCTGGTTCTCCAGCGCGAACAGAAGTCCGCCCAAGTCCAGCCCGGTTAAAGTCCTGATCTCCGCTAAGGGCAAAAAGCCGTATTCCACGGCTTTCAGATTAAAGGCCAAAACCTTTTTAGCCAGGCCGACAAAACTGCTTTGGGGATCATAATCAATCCGGACCGGCACCTGGTTGACGCAGGGGCCGACCACATCGGCCAACTCCGAAGGCAGACCGGACCGGCCCGAATCCAGGCCGCAGAAGACCTGGCAGCTCAGGCCGTTGCAGCGGCAGAGAACTATGCCCAAAGCAGTCTGAAGGATAACGTTTAAAGTCAGACGCTCGCTTTTCCCTAAAGCCCTTAAGAGGTCTGACAATTCCGCGCCTAAAGCCAGAGTCACCGGCTCAGGGTCTCTGACCCCGTCTCCGCCTAAGGGATTGGGCACGGTCGCGGCCATTTCCGCAGATTGCAGTTCTTGGGACCAAAAAGCGCGGGCTGAAGAGTGCGGCTGCCGCTCCAGCCAGCTCAGATAGTCGCGGAACGGCCGGACCGGCGGTTCGTCATTGACCCCTGTTCCGTTCACTTCATTTGCTGCACCGGTTACGGCGCCTGATTTTAAACTGACCTGATCCTCCGGAGAGCCGGCCGGAGGCTCCAGGCAGGATTTCCCCAAAAGATTCCCTAAGATACGGGACATTGACCAGCCGTCCAGGATGACGTGATGCCAGAAGAGAACCAGCCAGTGCCTGTCCTGAGCCGTCTTATAGACTTTTAAAGCCATGAGCGGGTCTTTAGTCAAATCGGGCTGAAAAGCCGGAGCCAGACTGATCAGGCTGTCTTGAGCCTCTGGGGCCAAAGAGCTTAAATCTTGGTACTCAAAGGGCAGCTTCCTTTCTTTTAAAACCACCATGTAAGGCCGGGACAGACCTAAACTGACAACAGCGCTGCGGAGGATCTCATAACTGGCAGCTAAATTCTCCCAGCTGTCCCTTAATTTCTCCGCCGACAGCGGTCCGTTTAAAGAGGCCGCATTCTTAATCCAGTAGGCGTCGCCGTCCCTGGCCAGGAGCATTGCCTCCTGCATAGCCGTCAGGGCGTGGACAGCGACAACCTGGTCTTTCGGATATTGGGACAGAATGATGTTCAGTTCTGAAGTTTTCGGCCGGAAACGGAGGGAGGCCTGATGGTCACTTCGGTCAGGCCGCTTAAGCCCGGAGACTGAAGAAGCAGGGGCCGGGAAGTTCACTCCCAGTCCTTTAGTATCTATGCTTACGGCATAAGCCGAATGTTCCGCAGCCGGGCCGGCAGGAAGGCTTTCCGTAACCCTTATGGAAAAAAGATCCTCCTGGCTGAGCAAATCAGCCGCCGCGGCCTGGCTGACCGGATCAGACTGATCAGACGGATTCGCCAGGACTTGAGAATTCCGCCCGGACAGAAATGAACTCTGAGCCTTAAGTCCGCTTTCCAGGGCCCCGGCGGCAGGCGGATCTTTATGTCCGTCTGGATTTATCAGTCCGGGGGCAGTTTCCGGCCTGAACCCGGAGCTGAAAACCGAGGACTCTAAGGCCTGGAAACCCTCGGCAGCTTCTGAGACTGCTGAGTCAGAAAAGCTGACCCCCCTGTCAGAGTCATCTGATCTGCCGGAACAGGCCGGGCGGAATCCGCCCGGCGAACCGGCCTCAAAGGCTGCTTTGTCCCGGCCGCTGCCGGGCACCGGCTTTAAAGAGGCGGCCAGGGCTCTTAAGGTAGCCTCATCGTATAAGGCCCTGGCCGGCAGCTTGTATCCCCTCTTTTCCAGTAAAGCCACGGCCATAATGGCTTTAACAGAATCTCCGCCCAAAGCCAGAAAGTCATCTTCCAGACTGATAGGGCTGTCATCCCCTAAAACCTCCCGGATAACAGCCACGAGAATCTTTTCCTCTGCGGTTTCCGGAGCCTGAAAGACCGAGACTAAAACCGGCTTGGGCAGGGCCGTCAGGTTGGGTTTGCCTGAAGCGGTTTTCGGGATCCGGGGAACCGCCATAACGTAATCCGGAATCATCCAGGAAGGCAGCTTCAGGCCCAGTTCTTTTTTCAGCTCTGCGCTGCCGTCTGACCCGGCCGGATGGAAGACCACATAGGCTATGAGTTTTTCTTTAGTATTTTCCGTCCATTTAATTACCGTATTTTCGGTCACCTTAGGGCTGCCGGCGATAACCTTTTCAATCTCCGACACCTCCAAGCGCCGCCCCCTTATTTTAATCTGCCGGTCGAGGCGGCCTAAAAACTCGTAAGCCCCGTCCGGCAGTCTTCTGACAAGATCTCCGGTCCGGTAAAGCGGATAAAGCCCGGACTGGCCGTTCCGGTAATGAAAAAACTTATCCGGTAAAAACGGCGGTGTCCCCTTGATATTCTCAGAACCGTCAGACGAATCCGGATCAGCGCCCGGATCCAGGCAGACCAGCGGATCATTGGGATCGGGGGGAAGGTAGCCGCTGGCGACCTGGACCCCGCCCACCGCCAATTCCCCGGCAAAGCCCAGAGGGACCATCATTGCATAAGGATCCAGGACATAAATGGGGCAGTTGGCTCCAGGGGCGCCGATATTAGTCGGCCAAGACCCCGGTCCGGCTGAATTAGCGGTGACCGTCACCGCGCATTCCGTTGGCCCGTAGCCGTTAATCAGCCGGCAGTCCCCCTGATCAAACACCTTAAAAGGCAAAGGAAAGACCCCTCCGCCCAAACTAAGGGTTTTCAGGCCCCTGAGGGAGTAGTTGGCCATATAAGTCTGGCCCACCTGGGGAGGCAGCCACAGATGCTTTATGCTGTTGTTCCTGACCGCCTGGCTGATCAGCCCCGGCTCAAAGCGCTCCGATTCATCAAAAATATAGATCGCAGACCCTCGGCTCAGGGGGAGCAAAATCTCCATAACCGAAACATCAAAGGTCCAGGCCGCGTAAGCGCTGTGGACTTCGCTGGGCTGGGCGTCCATCAGGTCTCCAAACCAGCGGTTATGGTTATAGATGGCCCGGTGGGGGACAGAAACTCCCTTGGGCTGACCGGTAGTGCCGGAAGTAAAGAGGATGTAGGCCTCATCGGAGGGTCTGACCGGCGGAAGCTTCCGGCCTTGCAGTTCATTCGGATAATCCGGCGGCCGGCTCAGGCTGGATTCCAGATCCAAAATCTGTAAGGCCGGCCTTTTACGGGACAGTTCAGCCCAGAGAGGAAACTGGGATTTATTAACGATTGCAGCCGAGGCCCCGGTTTGATCGAGCTGAAATAACAGCCTTTCCAAAGGGGCGCCCAATTCCAGAGGAACAAAGCTCGCCCCCGAACGCAGAACTCCCCAGACGGCGGCGGGATAGTTAACGTCCCTTGGGAGCAGAAGAGCCGCCCGGAAAGACATTCTGCTCTTCAAACGGCTCTTCTGAAAGATCTCATAAAGCCTGACAGCCAGATAAAAGCTTTCTTCATCAAGCTCCCGGCAGGTTTTCCTCTTCTCCCTGGTAATGACGGCCGGACTTTCCTCAAAACGGCCGGCCAAAGAGTTAAAGTCGTCCACCACAGTCCTGATCGGATAATTCACGGCGGGAGCGTTACGGACTGTGACCAGTTTTCTGACTTCCTCATCTGAACACAGACTAAAGCGCCGGAGCTGCTCTTTGGCGGCCAGCCGGGGAATGTCCTGAAAAATAGTGTTCAGAAAATGCAGATAGGCTTCAGCTAAGGATTTGACCGTATAAGAGTCAAAGACGGCTTTGTCATAGATAAAGTCTAAAGTGAAGAGATTATCTGATTTTTCCCAGTTAACAGCCAAAGGGAAGCCTTCAGCCCGGCTTTTATCGTCAATTTTTTTAATTTGAATTCCTTCAGGCGTCCTTACAGCCGGCCTGTAGTTAAAAACCTGAGTCAGAAAACCCGGGCCAAGGGAGGAACATTTTTGAATGTCCGCCAAAGTTAAGTTTGCGTGAGGCAGAACTTCGGACATTTGAGCGGAAATCTGCCTGACCATATCGGCCAAAGTGGACTCCGGACTGTAGAAAAGCCGCCTGGGCAGGACGGTCAGCAAAGGGCCTATCACACCGGCTATGCCTTGGAGAGGCAGAGAGCGGCCGTTATCGATCACCGCATAGGAAACCTGACTGACTCTGGCGGCCCTGGCCGCTATTACGGCCCAGGCTGCCTCCAGAAACAGGGCCGGCGCAGCCTGCAGCCAGCGGCCTGCCTTCCTGATGTCATTGCTTTGCTGCAAATTAAGCGGAAAAGACAGAGTTTTTAAATTTTCCCCTGACCGGCCTGAAACTTGGGCCGGCGCTAAATTATCGCTTTCCCCCGGGTTAACGGCGCGGCCGGTCAGGCCGGGCGTCAGGGGCCGTCTGTACCCCGGCAGCTCGGTTATTTCATTTAAATCCTTCAAAAAATCACGCCAGAATATCCGGTCCGGCTCCTGGTCGTTCAGAGAAACGGCTTTAAGATAACCGGCGAAACCGGCAGAAGGCGCCCGGCCGCTGCCGAACAGGGATGCAAAAAACAGCCCCTCGCTCCAGGCATCGCTCATCAGATGGTGGGTTGAGGCCAGTAAATCAAAACCGGCCTGATTATTTTTTATCAGGGTCAGAGCCAGAAGAGGCCCGGAAGAGATGTTGCTAAGCCTTTGAAAGTGCTCATTCCGGAAAGTTACGATTTTTTCCTGAATGCCGCGGTCGCTAAGATCACTTAAATCAAATTCCGAATAAACTTCAGCTAAATCCGGGATCGTCCTCCTCTGAACCTGGACCGGGGCTTCCGGAGAAGAGCGGTAAACGCTGAAACGGAAAATATCCGCAGTCTGCAATAATCTTTCTAACCGGCTCCGGAGCAGGTCCGGAGCAAACGAACTGGAGTCCGGCAAACGCAGGTGGGTCTGCTCTATATAAGTTTCCTTATCGGCCCCGGACCCGGAGAGGGCCATCTGACTGAGGATCGATCTTTGGAGGGGAGACAGCGGCCAGACTGCGGCCACATCGCCCTGGTAAAACCGGGCGATCTCATCTTTAACCTCTTTTGAGACCGAATCAGCCGGATAGACCGGAAAATCAACCGGACTTTCCCTGAAGCCGCCGCCAACGGACGCCTCGGCCGGCTCTTCAGGCCGGGAAGAAATTTCCGCCGACGCCCTGGAGGGACCGGAGGACTTCAAAAAATCCCCCCCAAAACGGCTTTCTCCCGTTCCAGGACCGCCCTCCGGCGCCGGTTCGCTTAAGCCGGCTAAGCCAGTCCGGCCAGTTAAGTCAGATAAGCCGCGCTTTTTCAGTTTCCTGGCCAAATCCGCTAACCCGGCGCTCTGGTAAAAATCTGAGGCCGTCAGGGAGTAGCCCCGGGCCCGTAATTTAGAGGTGACCGAAATCACCCCCACTGAGTCCCCGCCCAGAGCAAAATAATTGGCGGTCCGGCTAATTTCAGGCAAATTCAGCGCTTCCCCTAAAACCGCAGCCAATACCGCTTCTTCCGGACCTTGAGGCGGTTCAAAACTCTCATTCCGGCCGGTCTGGTCAGGAAGCGCCGCCGCATCAATCTTCCCGGTTTGGGATAAGGGCAGCCGCGCCAGCGGGGTCAATCCCTCCGGCACCAGATAGTCCGGCAGGATCTCTGCTAAAAAACTCCGCAAACCGGAAACATCCACTGTTTCCGGCGCCACGTAAGCCCACAGCTTTTCCCCGGGCCCGGAACTTTTGACGACTAAGGCTTCGGTGACATTCGGGTGCTGTAAGATGGCCCCTTCTATTTCTCCCGGCTCGATCCGATGACCCCGGATTTTAAGCTGCCTGTCCAACCGGCCTAAAAATTCAATATCACCGGAAGGAAGGAGGCGGCAAAGATCGCCGGTCCGGTACATCCTGGCAAAACCTTCAACGGCCTGACCATGGGCGTCTTTAGGCGGGAAAGGGTTCGGCCCAAAGACTTTGGCCGTTAAATCTTCCCGCCCCGCATAACCTCTGGCCAGTTGGGGTCCGGACAAGCAAAGCTCTCCGGGTCTTCCCGGCGGACATAACCGTCCGTCTCCGTCCAAAATCAGACCCTGACTTTGAGCCACCGGCTTGCCGATAGGGACCGGCGAAGTGCCGTTCAGCCGGAAAAAGTGGGAAGTCACCGTAAACTCGGTTGGGCCGTAAGTGTTGTAGTGAAGATAACTGCCCCTCGGCTCCTTCAAGTGAAGCCTGTCGCCGCCGCTTAACAGAATTCTTAAATCAGGAAGGCTCTCCCCCGGCAGAAGTTCGGCCACCTGAGACAGTAGATAGCAGACAGTAATCCGGCGGTCCTTTAAAAACTGCCAGAGTCTTGGACCGTTCCGCCGCTCTTCTTCCGACAGGATATGAAGTTCGGCCCCGACCATCAGAGGAGGGAATATCTCCCAAATTGAGGCATCAAAGGAAAAAGGGGCAAAAGAACTGACCCGGTCGTTTTCGGTCAGCTTGAACTCCTTTAAATACCAGGCCAAAAGATTATGCAATCCGCGCCTTTCAATCATGACCCCTTTGGGCTGGCCGGTGGAGCCGGAAGTGTAGATAATGTAGGCCAAATCGTCTGGGGCAGACGTCTTCTGAGCCGGGAGGCTCGGGGAGCCCGGCGAAGATGCCACCGTGGTTACCGGCAGATCAGCCAAAGCCCCAGGATCGAGCCACTGGACTTCCGCAGGCAGATCCGCCGGCTTATCCAGGGCCAGAAGATATCTGGCTCCGGAATCAGCTAAGATCAAGTTCAGCCGCCGGGGCGGACACGGCAAAGGCAGAGGCAGAAAAGTCAGACCGGCCTTTAACAGCCCTAAGATTGTCACGGCATAAAGCGGGATCCTCGGCAGGCAGACTGCGACCGGCGGGCCGGGGCCCAGTCCCCGGATCATCAGGTTCGAGGCCAGATTACTGACCGCAAGATTCAGTTCGGCATAGGTCAGGTTGTTCCAGCTCTGGTCGCTGACGGCCACCGCCAGGCGAAGAGGGAACTTCCGGGCTGATTCAGCCAAACTTTCTATGACATCGAAATCTGCCGGAGTTTTTTGATCATTGAACAGAAACTGACCAGTTTTTTTTTCCCAAATATCGGACTGAGCCAGAACTTCGGAAACCGTCAGATCTTCGCAGAGAGGGCCTGCCGTTAAAGCCGTTACGGTCCGGGCCAAATCCAAATAGTACTGTCCTATGATTTCTGCAGTTTCCCCCCGAAAGGCCTCGGAATGAATGAGATTAATCTTTAAGCCGTCATTCATCTCCACTATGTCTAAAGACAGATCGTACATAGCCCCGTTAGCCGGGAGCGCCAGCGGCCTGGCTTCTACACCGGGCCATTCCGGACACCTGAACCCGCCTTTTTCATAACTGAGCATAGACTGAGCCGGAGAAAAACCCAGTCTTTTGCTTAAACTCTCATAGGGGGCGTGGGGGTGCTCCAAAGCTTCTAAGGCGCTGAACTTTATTCCGTTAAAGAAAGCCTCTAAGCCCGCCTGAGGATCAACTTGAAAATCCTGGGGGACTGTGGTCACAAAAAGGCCGATCGCCTCTTCCGACTTTTCAGTGAAGCGGCCGCTGTGGGCTAAAGCCACGCAAAGCCTTAAGGAGCCGGTAAAGCGGTGGAGGGTCAGAACATACAGGCCGCTTAAGAGCATATTGAGAGTCAAACCGAATTTCCGGGCGGTCTGCCGGTAACTCTGGAGCTGCTGGGCGCTGACCTCGAACCATTTCTGGCAGCCGGTTTTAGACCCGCTTTTAGCCGGAAAATCCAAAGGCCAGGCCAAAGGCTCCAAACCCTGAAGCTTTTCGCTCCAGTAGCTAAGGTCAGCCTCACTTGGCCCTTTGTTTCCGGCAGTTTTGTCAGGCTTGCCCAAATAGTGATTCAAATCCTCTTCGACTTCGGCCAATTTTACAGTCTGAGACAGGGACTCCCCGTTCATCAGCTGATTTAACTGACCTAACATCAGACCTAATCCGGCGCCGTCGATCATAAGGTGGGAGGCATCCAGGATAAAGATGAAATCTTCGCCCCGGTCGAATAAGCCGGCCCGAAAGAGAGGAGCCTGCTGCAAGTTGTAGGGTTCGGTTAACCGGCCAACCAAGGATTTTAAGGGAGTATTCGGGTCTGTTTTTTCTTGAATCAGGTGAAACGGCACCCAAGGTTTAGCATAGCAAACTAAATCTGACCCGATATGCCGAAAGTCTGATCTTAAGGCCTCATTAATCTCAATGAGACGCCCCAGGGCTATTTCCAGAAGATCCGGCCGGACCTGACCGGTCAGACGGAAGCCCACAGTCAGATGATAGGGATCCTGACCGTTAGGGGACTGAAAAATTGCATAGAACCGTTTTTGAATATAGTTCATGGGTCTTAGCAGTTTCGGAGCCCCGTAGGCCAGATCAGGCCCGAACTCAAAGCCGCGGTCTCTTATTTCCGTGACCGCTTCCCGGACTTTGGCCGCAAAAAAATCCAACTCCTCTGCGGTGTGCGCCGCCGACAGGCTGCAAGTCCGCCTTTCCCAGACGTAAACTCCCTTTTCTAAAAGCAGCAGATAAAACAGATCCAGTTCCAAAGGGTTAACCAGAGCCGACCAGGGCCCGTATCCTTCAAAAATAAACTGAGGCCCAAAATTAAATAATCTTAATGGCACCTGGCTGTCCTGAAACCACAGGTTCAGACTGGCGGCCAGATCGTCGGCCATTTTGGCGACCCGGCCCTGAAGCTTTGGCCCCTGCTCCAGCAGATGCTCAATGACAGCCTTTGAAGCGGCCAGACTTAAGGGATGCCGGCAAAAGGTCCCGCCAAAAACAATAACCTCCGGCGAAGGGGAACCGTACTCCCGGCGTCCCCCGTCAATGCCGTCCAGCCATTTGGCCGCCCCGGCCACTACACCGATGGGCAGACCGCCTCCGATAAGTTTGCCGTACAGAGCCATATCCGCCCTGACGCCGAAAAATTCCTGGGCCCCGCCCGGAGCTATCCGGAAACCGTTGATCATTTCATCGAAGATCAGGGCTATGCCGAATTCTTCAGTCAGTTTCCGCAAACGTCTCAAAAAGGACTGGGGCTGAAGCGCGGGTTTGCGGCTCTGGACCGGTTCTACCAGGACCGCCGCCAAACGGCCGGCATTTTCTTTAATGGCCTCCAAGGCCTCATCGGAGCCGTAATTTAAGACCAGGACATCTTCGACCATGCCCGGTCGGGTTCCCGGGGAGTAGGTCACCGTGCGCCCGTGATCGTCTTCCGCCAAAATGCCGTCATAAGTGCCGTGGTAAGAACCGTTGAATATAGCAATCAAAGGTCTTTTGGTCCTGGCCCGGGCCAGCCTTAAGGAAAACATCACCGCTTCAGAGCCGGTGTTGCAAAAGCAAACCCGCTCCAGCCCGGTCAGTTTGGCTATCCCTGAAGCCACCGGGCCGGTCAGATCGCACTGGGGGCCGAGTCCGTAGCCCCTTTCCAAACGTCCTCTGACAGCCTGATTTATATACTCTGGGTTGTGCCCCAGAAAATTGACCCCCATGCCCAGAGCGACATCAAGATAATCATTGCCGTCCACATCAGTAAAGCGGCCTCTGTAGGTTCGGTGGGCCGCAATAGGATAGGCCAGCTGTCCTAAAATCTGACGGTAGTGCAGAGAAGATTTCCAGTCTGCCAAAGCCTGGCTGGCCTGATGAAGCTCCCGGGATTTTCGGGTCCTTTTCAGATGGCGTTCGGTCAGGGCCCGGATAAAAGCCAGCTGTTCGTCCGACAGCGGCTCTTCCTCCAGAACGAAGCCTCTAAAATTACGGCTCACCGAAGCCGGTTTCGGGGATTGGGGGAACTCTTCCTTTTTTATGCAACTGTGTCCGCCTCTTAGATCACCGGCGTTACTTGAGCCGGCCTGATCATCTCCAGCGGCCCTTCTGACTGGAGCTTCAGCCAGACCGCGCCATTGAGCGGCGAACAGCTCATTCATGGCCTCCATCTGTAGCTTGAACAGGGCCAGCCGGTCAGCGGTCAAGCCGCCGCCGGAATCGGAACTGGCTCCGGAAGGCCCGGCAGGGCCGTCATAGGCCTGAGAGGACTGAGGGGGCTTTGGGGAACGGCAGGGCTCAGGGAACCTGGCGGCGGCCTGACGGCCGGCCCTGTTCCTGTCCGGGGAGAACTTAGCCGCCCCTTCTGCATCTTTCCGGGGGCCGAGAACCGAACTTCCGGCTGAGGAGGGCTGAATCCCGGTCTCTGCAGACTTTAAATCCGAATCATAAGCCGGTTTAGAGGCCAATTCCGGATTCTTCTCCGGAGAGCCGGGCGCGGGACTGCTCTGAGGTATATGTTCAGCCAGATAGACGGCCAGTTCCCTAAGTGAAGGCCTGTTAGCAAAAAACCATCTGGCCGGAATGCTCAGACCGAAGCGGCGTTCAATTTCCCGGCCCAGTTTAATGATCATCAGTGAATCAAGACCCAGTTCCAGAATACCGGTCTCAAGAGAAATCTCTTCAGGTTTAAGCCCAAAATTGCTGAAAGCAATTGATTTAAGTTCTTCCAGAAGAGACATCTCATTCATAAATTTATTTGATCCATTATTTATATATTTGATAAAATAATAGCTAATTAAAAACAATTACTATTAAAGAAAAGTACATAAACCCAATTTCAAGAGATAGCTATATTAAAATTTAACTACAGAAAAAAAATTCTGGACTCAAGACAGACCCATTTGATCTAAATCGTTCTGCAGGGATCTATCTTGAGTCAGAAGACTTTTAAAATACGTACTTAAAAGTCAGAGCGTACTGCTGGCTGGTCTCTTTTTCGGCCACCTGGAAGTCGGCCTCCAGGTTCAGGCTCATTCCCAGATTTGAGCGGTTGCTCAATTCCATAGACAGTCCCAGGTTTAAGGCGTTCTGGGGATTTTCTGAGGATCTGGTGACAAAAGTCGTCACCGGAAAGTTGGTAAAATAACCTCTGACCGTCGGGTTGCGATCGCCGCCTGTATGTTCCCAGCCGACTTCCCCGCTCAAAGTCAAAATTTTCTGGTCAGAAACCTCAAAGTCATGGGCTAAAGCCGCCCCGACCAGGGTCTTTATGGTGTCAGTCTTAAAGGAATCAGTAGTCAAAGCGGTAATTTGGCCGCCGGATTCCCTGAGGCCGTCCTGTTCGGCTCTAATGTAACTTACGCTGATCTTTGGGATGAAAGAAGTTTGGGGTGAGATTTTTTTAATGAGATTAAATTCAGCATTAAGGCCAAAGTAATCCTGCTGAAAAGACCCGCTGTAACCTTGGGGGAAAGCAATGCCGACCCGGCGGCGGTAATCATTGTCAGTCCGGCCGATTGAGAGGCCGCCGTAGAGGTTCCAGCTCAAGTCCGGACTGATTGCGTGATGGAACCCAAGATTGGCTCCGGCCATGAATAAATCGCTGTCCATGTCGAACCTTAAGTGATCAAATTCCGTCTCAGACTGACCTAAAGCCAGATAGGCCGACAGACTGACACCTGGAATTAAAAGGCGGCCTATGCCCAAAGTCACCGCATCGCCGTTAACTTCATAGCCGCTGTAGGCTCTGACGCTTTTCCGGTCCAGGTCAAAATGGCCGTAACTGACCGCTATAAGCCAATTGCCTTCCGCTCCAGATTCGGAACCGGCGGCCGGGGTCCGGTCAGAAGCCCCAAAGGAGGACTGCAGCTTATTTTTAATGGCCTGATTGGCCTTATAGGTCAGCTGCTGAAACATTGCCAGACCGGCGTAATACTGACCGACCGTCCCTTCCGGGGCCAGATTGTTGGCATCCTGCAAAGCGTCCCAAGCCAGCTGCCGGACATCCGAGGACCGGCCTGCGGTCCGCTGCCTGAAAGCCTCGTAAATCTCCAGGGCATTGCGTCCGTAAGTTCCGGAAAGACCGGAAACCTGGAGAGCCAGCTGACCTCCGCCATTGGTCCTTAAAGTGAAATCCAAAACGCCCTGAGGCCCAAGGGCTACCCGGACTCCATCTAAAACGGACGAGGACGCGGCCCCGGAAATCACTGTAACCTCCTCCCCAATTTCCGGGATTTCGGGAGTGTCCCAACCGATAGTGGTTCCTGGACTGAACTGCAGGTCAATCGGCCGTCCTGACGACTCTATGACCGGCTGATCCAGACTTGACCCTAAGATTACGGTTCGGGCGTCGGCCTCTACAGAGACTGAACCGGCTTGGGCCTCAGAATATATTTTGCCTAATACTACCGAATTCTCTAAATTTAAATGCACTGAATCATTTGAAGCCAAGCTGGACTTGATGTGAAAGCTGTAGACAGAGCCCTGAATCAGGGAATCTTCGGCCTGAAAGTCATTCGTCCCTCCGACAAAACTGACCGCCTGGCCGTAACTTGAAATCTGGGCCCTGTTTTTTAAGGCCGTGGCCCCGCCGTTTGACTCTAAGCCGGTAACCAGCACCCCGGCTTTCAGGCTGCTGGCCGGATCATTCAGATCGATAGTTCCTCCCGGGTCATGGACGATACCGTCCGGGGTCGGATAATCGGCCCGGGCCATAATTGTCCCGCCATCTGCAGTGAGACTGCCCCCGGACAAAACTCGGGCCGCTGTAGCGGCATTTTCTTCGTTAGAAGCCAGATATACAAACTTGTTATTGTCTTCTTTGGCCGACAAAGCGTAACTGTCAGCCCGGATAAGGGCTTTAGAGCCGACCGTAACCCCGGCCCCGGGGCTTACTTCCAGACCGACCACTCCAGAACCCACCGCTGTGATCCGGCCGTTGACGATATTGCCGTTTCCGGCTGAAAGCTCAAGAGCGGCGGCCTTGTTCCCGTGGGCCTCAATGACTCCGCTCTCCCCTACCGTTAAATTTCTGCCGGCCCGGACAGCCAGGACATTGCTGCCGTAAGCGGCGACCTGACCGTTTATATCTCCCGTAGAACCGGCCGGCAAACTGAGAAGGTTAAATCTGCGGCCGGCCGTTTGTCCGTTGGCATAGCTTTCAATTCTGGCCCAAGAGGGCATTGAAAGAGCGCCAGCGACTGTTAAAGCCACCGAAACGTGACCTGCTGCCACAAAGTCGTTTTTCCCGTAAAAAGTGTAGACCGGATCCAAGGTGACGGAGGTTATGCCGTTTATCAGCCCCCCCGGCCCGAAATAGCCCGGACTTACGGTGTCCGTGTCAAGGTAAGCGATGGAAGGCACCGCTGACTTTCCAGCCAGAGTCCCGGTCAGCTCAAAGGAGAGATTACTGGCGGCAATTGCAGCTGCGGCGCTGTTGCCGCTGGAATAGCCGCTGGGATCGCCGTTATATATAAGGGTATAATCACTGCCGTTTACGTTTGGTGCTATACCGTATTCCTCTGCCCGGTACTGGCGGTAAAGGTGTTCGACCATGCTAACGAACATGGATTCCGAGCCCTGGGACGCCAAGATGCCGCCGGAGGTCAGGATGGTGGAGCCGTTGAGGTACACCCCTAAAAGGGTATTAAGAGTTTGGTTCGGATCATGGGTTCTCAGCCAGGCAGAAAAAGAAGTGCTGCCGGGTATAGCCCCGCCGTGACCGGTGGCCAGCACCGGTCCGGCTTCGAAATCCTGGAAATCCAGTGTCATCAGACCCAGACCGTAGTGGGTTGGCATTCCATGCATGGACATTAGCGTGGTATATTGATCTTCAGTTCTTCTGGAATCCGAGACAAATTTATTCAGGGAGTTCAAGAGATCCGGCATGGTCGTGATCACTGCCCCGGACGTCCAGGCCAGTCTGGGATCCAAATTGACTATCCTAGGCCCCCCGTCGGTGCCTACCATATGTTCATTGCCGCCAGTGTCCCCGACTGAACTCTGCAGAATGGTGCTTGTGATACTTTCGGATTTCAGGTACTCATCTAGAAGATGCCCAAAATCTTCCCCGGTCAAAGCCTGGGCAATGAGGGCGAGGATCACGGCATTGCTGTTGGAATACTCGGAATTGTAAGGCGGAGTCAAAGGCGGAATCGGCTGACCGATAAGCGCCAGTTCGGCTAACTTTTTATAGACAGTCGCATCGTCGTCGTAGCCTTCAACCGAGCCGTAACCTCCAGTGGCCCCGTTAGCTTGACTAGCTAGCCAGTAATACACAAACGGGACATCAGGATGGTCAGGATCTGAGGGCACGGCCAGATAATTTGGGACATCGGTCCCCATATTCAGAAGATCCTTAACGGCATAATGACCGATGCGCTCTTGGGCGTTGGCCGGCAGAGCGTCCTTGACCGCCTGGATCTCCAACAGCTCATTTATGGTGGTTTCCAGGCTAAAATCGTGACTAGTATCCATTAAAGCCAGAATAACCGCAGCGGTAAACATTTTGGACTGGCTGCCAATCCTAATTCTATTGAAGCTGCTTGTCTCAGTTAAAGCAGCATTGGACTGAGCGCTGTAATAAAAGGACTCAGGAGTAGTAGGAAAGCTTGAGCTGCTTTCCTTAATTTTCGTGCCGATTATGAGATCTTTGCCGGTCAGTGTTCCAAAATAATCAGCCATAGAATTGGTTACTTCAGTCATGTCGGCCTGGCCGTAGACAGGGCCAGCCTGAAATACAGCCAGAACCGCCAATAAAGCGAAACTTACTAAAAATGCAATCCGGTCCGCTAAATTATCATGAGAGGATTTTTTTATTTTTCCCATATTGAGAGCATTCCTTTTAAAAATAATTAAATTAATTGGCTGAAAAGTAAATTAGTTTGTTGTTGTTAAGTTAAAAATATATTACTGAAATTTATGACACTTTATTGAGTAAAAAATAATTTAAAACAGTTTAAATAAATATTATTAGATAAAATAGAATCTAAATGCTCTTTTTTAGTCTAATATTACAATACCCAAACCCTCCCCTTGGATTAAAGCCATATTCCAGACCAGATCTAAAATTTAAACCACAAGATTAATTATTTAATATATATTAAATATTTTACCTAATTAAAACATAATAGATATACTTAATTATAGCCATGACCCAGCTGACCAGATCAGCCAGCCGATTTCGCCGGTTCAACTGGGTCACAGTCATTTTTCTCAGCCAAGAAAAAAGCTAAATCTGGTCGGCAGCGGCTTCAGCCTCTTCTTTCTTTGGACGGGAAAAGAGGCTTTTGACCTTTTTCTTGCCGGATTCAAATCCGGCCTTGATTTCCTCTCCAATGGAGACGGCCACATTTTCGTCAATTTCCTGGCCTTTAGCGAAGCGCTTGGCAAAGGCGTGGCCAATCAGGTAGGTAGCCGTGCCGAAGGTCAGAGAGCCGCCGACCAGACCCAGGCTCTGGCCGACAACCGGCACGTAGCGCAGCAGTCCGCTTAAGCCGGGGGCAAAGAAGACCGGGGCCAGGCTGCCCAAAACGATGCCTAGGACCTTACTGGCCCAATTGCGGCTGAAGGGAATATTGTAGGCCTTGCTCAGCCGGTAGAGGAGTTCCACCTGAACAGTGGTCAGCACGCCTAAATCGGCAATCGGAACCGGCACCAGACCTACGGCCAGAGAGGCATAGACGCGGTTACGGATGATGCTGTCCACTTCAGCCTCCGTTGGCGGGGCTGCAGTGGCTGGGGGATCGAGAAGTTGGGGCTCAGAGTCTGACATAGGACCTCTCCTTGAAATTTAGTTCAGGCTGGGTGTTTAATTCCCGCAGTAAAAAAAGACAAACTATATGGGCCAGCAATTATATCAAAAAAAATCACAAAAGGCAGTATTGCTCCGTACCTTTAAGATTGAGAAAATTACTCCATACCTTTAAGATCGAGAAAAAGTATATCACTAAAAATCAATAAAGAATCGTCAATTATTAAGTTTAATCTTTCCGCTGCCGCTAAATTAATAACATATTGACTAAAAGCATTAACTTTAATCGGTATTTCATTAGTTTTCTTTCCAGATAAAATTTTAATAGCTTGATTAACTTGGAATTCAATCACTATAGGCGATAATTCCATAAAAATATATCCAAATAAAGCGTAAAGTCGAACTTGGTCAAAATCTTCAGCTGCAAGAGTAATAATATGATTATCATATAGTAAAGTATACAGCTCTTTTAAATTATTACTGTTGGTGTCGAAACAGGCGGTGTTAGTGATAAAAAGCGCATCAATGCCTCTTTGCACCAAATCCTGAACGCCTCTAACGCATGATTCATAAGACTCCGCCGAATCAAGCCGGTCATACTCCAAAAGTTCAAAGCCCCGGTCTCTGGCGACCTCTCTGGCTTCATTCAGAAAGGAGTAGGATCTGGCAAACTCATTATCCGCGTACACGATGCCCAATTTCTTAAAACCCAGAAACTGGTGGAATATTGCAAACATGTTGTTGGCAAGCGAATTATTAAAAATGACAGTCGTAAAATTAGGCTTAGTGGAATATTCGGCATCCTCAATTAAAAATGAAGATATGGGATTACTTATAGAACAACCTAATACAGGCCGCCCCTGAGAATTGTTGTTCAGAACATACTGGGTCGCTTCCGTGCCCAGACTTAAAACCAGATCAATGTCCTCTCTGTCTAAAAGCCGGGAAACGGCTGCATTTTTAGCCTCCGGGGACTCATAGTCATCCAGGATTAATTTCAGTTCGCCCGGGAAGGCTACTTTGCTTCCCCAACCCTCAATCTCTAAGCGGTCTCGAAAGAGAGAAAAAAATTTTACAAAAGCCCAATATTCCCGAGCTGAGACGTAAGCCGCCCGGTAGGGGTTTTCAGGGGCACCTCGCTTTTGAGCAGCGGCCTGAGTCGGGAGGCCCAGGACTGTAATAACCATCACGGCTAAAACAACCCCAATGGCAATCTGCCATATTAATTTTTTGGCCTTTTGGTCAATCTTTATGGAGAATGCTGTCATAGCAAAATTTACCCGAAATGATCACTTTAGCATATCTCTAGGAGACATAGTCCTGTGACTTAAAGGTTTTGAAGCAATAACCAGCAGCAAGCCAATCAGGGGCGACAAGAGCAAAGAAGAAAAAAAATAGCCCCAAAAACCAAAACGGTATCTACGGCCTAATACGCCGACAAGCATACTGATTACCAGATAAAGAGCTGCTACTTGGGGAGGCATACTTACTCCGCAATATAATTAACATGATAGCAAAGCTTGATCAGATTAATTTACTCACTTTTATTGTTATTTTCCGACTGATCTTTATCTTTTTGCTCAGGCCCGGCTAATTGCGATAAACCTATGGCTTGGCTTAAGGTTCCGACCAGTTTCTCTAAATTAGACGCTGTAAAACTATCCATCTGCGGTTTCGGAGCTTCTGAAAGTGAAAGCCGGTCTGCTGCTTGGGGAAAACCTGGAATACTCTCCGCTCCAGGCTCATTTTGACCTCCTGAACTTGTTCCGGGCTGAACCGCATTAGAACTCTGGGCCGGATCCATAGCCGGAAGGGCTGGAGTCAAGGGGGAGTTCTGGGCTTTCGAGGCCGCTTCGCCTTCAAGATTTAAAATCAAAGGCAAGCCGTCTCTATTTCCAACAATTACCACCTTGGAGTTTGGACTGGCGGCTAAATTCTCTGTGGCTTCTATGCCTTTATAGCGCAAAAAGGAAGGAGTCATCAAAGGATTAACAATCTCCTGAGTTAAACGAACAGCGCTGGCGTTCACATAAGATTTTTTGTATTTTTCTTTAGCCACTTCCACATAATTCCGTTCTTCTAAAACCTTCTGTTCGGCTATAATCTTCTTATTTATAGCTTCATTCAGTTCCCGGGGAACTCTAATGTTTCTGATTAGGATATTATCGACCATAACAGGCATTCGATCGATAGCTGAGACAGTCATAACTAAAATTTCATCTTGAATAACGTCTATACTTTCATTAAAAAAATCTTCAGTCCCATGTGATGCTACCGTATCAATTATTGAGGATCGTAAGGCTGGTATTAATATCTTTTCAATAAAATCAGTACCAACTTCTGTTAATAATTCAGGGGTTCTGACAGATATTGGATGAAAAATTATAGTTGCTTCCAAATCTATCGTCAATCCAATTCTGTTTAAGGCACTGAGAGCTAAAGTTTCATTTTGCAACCGTACATCAAATTTGTACATGGTGTCCCAGGGAAAGATCGAGTGGGTGCCTTCCTTGAAGACATACCTCATTTCTGTACCGCCAAAAAAACGGCGGTAAAGGACCCCGACATGACCGGGATCAATTTTTACAATGACATAGGGCCACAAGAGGGCAATAATCAGGAGGGTTATAATCGTCCACCAAAAAAAGGCCCACTTCCGCCCGCCTTCCTCCTGGGCTGTATCTTCATAAAATTCACGGTCTAATGTTTTGGCGTCAGTAACCATATCGACTGAAAATTAGCTCCTTTGGTAGCAATAGCTTATAACAGACACAATAGTTAGCATTTATTCAGATTCAAAAAATAGCACACCTCATTAATAAAAGCTTATGAAAATGACTTTAGCTGACCTAATACCTGAAGTTAAGAACTGTTAATTTCTGGCCAACGGTTTACATCCCCAGAAATTTGACAGTTTTTCCTGGCCTTGATTTCAGGTGAATTAAAGATTAAAGCGATCGTCTTCAAATAACTGCGTAAGAAGCCAAATAAGCTTGCCTGCCCAATTAAAAAATATTCCTTAGAGACACAAAAAGCCTATCCGGCTGCTACTTCACTTTCACTTAAGGCAGCTGGTACAATTAAGAGAACTTAAGAAGCAAATTTCTCAAAGTCTTGTTACTTTTTTATGATAACAGCAGCAAATCGAAAAGTCAAAAATTTCCATCGTTTTACCATATTGAAGATCTAAAGGTATGTATCACCAGATCCAGAAGATTAGCCTCCGAATCCCATGGCCGCACAAGGTAGCCGCAGGGCATTTAGCTTATGACCGGACGACCGCCTTATAAGCTTAAATTAATTCACTGCCCCGAGTTTACAAGTTGTTAAAGTTCAGAGATATAACTTTCTTAAACTATTATATTTTTTTAGATAATAAGCAGCTAAACCATATTTAGCACATTTTTTAGGGCTATATATCGAACTTAGTCAACTCTAATTTGAGTTAAAGCGCGGATAATTAGCAATACATATGACGATTTAACCGGGCCCTCCAGACTCGGACAGGGAAGTTTTGTCCTTTGGGTCATTGAGAGGGCTGATATGTTTCACGTTAAACAATATTGCTGACAAAAAGTCAGCACTGCCGCTTTTCAGTTCGCAGCTTAAAACGGATGATTTTCCTTTTTCAGTCCGGCTTCTTTCCGATCCGGCTTTTTTACCCGCCCAGAAAACTCTTTTTCCAGAGGCGTTATTATCTAGCCAGAAATCCTTTTCAGCTCCCCGATAATTTCCTCCGAATCCCTGGCCATCTCGGTTAAAACCTGATTCACCACATCCGGGACCCAATCGTATTCCGACTGTTTTTGGCCCTGGGTAAATGTCCGGGCCGTCCCGGAGACTTGACCGTTTACGTACTGCTCCTCTGACCTGACTGACCCGTCAGGGTAAAATTCATACCACGTCCCTTCCGGCTGGCCTTTGACATAGGCGTCCACCAGGCCTTCCAACCTGCCTTTGGTGTCAAAATCAAAACGCATGCCGTCCATCTGGCCCTGTTTGAAGAAAACCACCACCTCAACCCCGTCTCCCTCGGCCTTGACGCTCTGTGGGTAAAACCTGATCCCTGTCCCTTGGAGATAACCGTTTACATAACTCTGCAGCCACTGAACCTGACCGTCCGGAAAAAGGGTCAGACTCACCCCTTCCGCCCGGCCGGACTTATAGTTAGCCAGCTTTCGCAAATATTTCCGGCCAGAACTTTTCTGGGTGCTCATGGTCCCCACCAGACCGTCAACCAACCGGCCGTTTTTAGTCTTGCAGATCTCAATGGCGTCATCCGAGCAGTTTAAACCGCTGCGATCAATAAACCGGGCCTGCCGGGCAGCAGACCGCTCGGACGATGACTGGGTTCGGGCCGAATCGGAGCTTTTGGGGATTGTGCCGCCGGTTATCTGGCCAGACGGACTGTCAGACGCCCTCCCGGACGGCGGGACGGCCTGGGAAGAAGCCGCAGGCTTTCTGTAAGCGGCTGAAGAAAAGGAAGAGCCTAAATCAAGCTTAAAAACTCCAATTAAGACAGCTGTTACAGCTATCAGGGCAGTTAAGGGCAGCACCAGCAGATCATTTTTGGTTTTAGCAAAAAATGGCTGGACCGGGTCCTGGGTGGCTTTTAAAAGGGCCTCCCGTTCCTCATCGGTTCTCTGGTCGGCGTTGGTCTCTTCCTCCATCTTCTTGCGGGCCAAAGAGGCCAGCCGTCTTTTGCGGGAATAGCCGGAAATTGATTTAGACCTGATTAAGCCGTAAAGCCAGGCCAGAGCCAAGCCAGTACCTATGGGCCAGTAATTGAAACTGTTTTCAACCAGGAAATAGCAGGCCCCCGCAGTCGCTAAAACTAAGTACAAAGGCACATAGCTGAGGCGGATTTGTTTCATCCGCTTAACGTCCTGGGGCAGTTTGTCGGTATACTTGCAGGTCAGGGAAACGCCGTCGGCCCAGATATTATAGGTCTTGCCCTGGTAAGTGAAAGTGCCTCGGGCCAGAGGAGCCAGACCGGGACTGGTGACCGTATTCTCTAATTTACTGCTCCATTTCCAGTTCTTCTGGTGATCGCCCTGAGCCTGGGCATAGACCTCATTAGCTATCTCTTGGTCGATTAAAGGAGCCAAAGCCCCCTGGGCCGCTTTAAGGTCAATAGTCAGCGGCTTCAGGTCATAACCGGCCACGTGCCCTTTTTGGTAGCCGGTAATGTTTTTGGTGCTTATCTGGGAAAGAAGGCTGGCCACCTCTTTTGGCAGTTCAGCCCCGCCGTAGACACTGACCTGAAAATACCCGTTAACTTCGCCGCTGGCCGGAGACCAGTCGGTTACGGTCCGGTATCTGGTAGTCGGAACCCGGTGAGGCCGTCCGTTGGAGTATTCGGTCACAATTACTGTATAAGGCTCCTGGCGGTCGTAGCCGAAAGAGGCGGTCCAGTTGGCCTTAAAATGCCCCTTGGAGGTGTAAATGGGGTAAAAAGCTATAATCTCGCTTTCAATCTGGCTCAGTTCCAGGATGTCGTCCGGAGCCGATTCGTCCAGGATCATAGTATGGTGAATGAAATTATGGAGATCCTGCTTGGAAATTTCAGCCGGCACCACCACTTCCGGCATCAAAGAGCCTTTTTCAGGCTCTTCGAACAGATAGTTGACAGTTCCGCAGTACGGGCAGGTTATGGTTTTTTCACCCGGTTTCAGCTCCAGAGTGGCCCCGCAGGATTTGCAATTATTATGAGATATCTCTTCCATTTCCCACCTAAAATCTTCTTTTATCAGGGGCCAAAGAAAAGTCTTTCCATCCGGCTGCGGCTATGAACTGCCTCTTTGGGCCGTGGAGCTTTCCTGACGGCGCTTAAGGACCAAAAGCCTTAACTGTTCCAAAAGACCGGAAATATCGGCGTCCGTTTCTCCGCCGCCTGCGGGCACAGCCTTTAACAGTTCGTCAATCTTATTTCCCAAATCCTCATCTCCGGGCAGTTCTATGTTGGCATTGAAATACCGGACATCTTCACAAATGGCGGCCAGTTTCGGCCGGTCCGGAGTCCGGGGGAACCGGTCCAGAAGCCCTGACAGTTTATTGGACATCAAAAACACCCGGCTCTGGCGTTCGGCGGTGTCAGCGTCAGTCCGGCTCTGGGACTGGCCGGCAGACATAAAAATAAGAACCGCAGCTGCCAGCAAACCCAAAAAAACCAGCTGGAGAGTTATCAGAATCCCGGCTCCGGCCGGTTCGGCCGCAATAAAGAGCAAGGAGGTCCCAAAACTTAAAACAAAATAGATCGTGGCCGCCGTGTAAGTTCCGATCCTGAAAACCGGGGCTGTGACTTTTAAAAGACTGGCCTCTAAAACTGACAGAAGGAAGGTGACCGCGATTTCGGCCGCCAGCACAAAGACAAAAGCCAAGCCCTGGATGACTGTGGCCTCGGCCACGGCTGCCCAGAATGAAACGCAGGAAATAAAAACCGCTATGGCCCCTAAAATGAAGATAGTCTTGTGACGATAAACGGACAGTTCCATATTCCCTCCTAGACCGGCTGGCCGCAGTCCGTACAGAATTTGGCGGTGAGGGGCATTTCAGTCTGACATTTGGAGCATTTTTTCCTTAAGGCCGCCCCGCAGCTGGGACAGAACTTGGCCCCAGGGGCTAAATGCTCGCCGCACTTGGGACAAGGCGGCGGCAAAACCGCTCCGCAGGAAGGGCACTTCGCAGCTCCTTCCGGCAGATCGGCTCCGCATTCGGGACAGGGATTGTAGGGATCCCCGCACTCGGGGCAAAACTTAGCCTTAGGCGAAATGACAGCCCCGCATTTGTCGCACTTGATGACTTTCTGCACCGGGTTCGCCATGGCCGCCCCGCACTCCTGACAGAATTTCTGCCCCTGGGGCACCTGAGCCCGGCATTTGGGACAGGACACCGCCGGAGTGGCCGCTGCAGCCGGGCCCAAACCGGCCTGGCCGGTGACGGCTCCCATCTGGGCAGTCAAAGTTCGGCCGACCTCAACCCCCATGCCCAGACCGATACCGGCCCCCATGACGGTCGACTGACCTCCTGGATTGGAAGCCGCCCCTTCCAAAGTGTCAAAGGTTCTTTCCTGCTGGTAGCTGTAGCCGATTATGTCCATTTCGGCCTTTTTGGCCAGAGCCGCCTTAAGTTTGGCCACCCCAGGATCGTCTTCCGGGACACTGACATCGTTGACGTAGAAACTCAGGAGCTTAATCCCGTATTCCGCCATGGTCGGCTGGATTCTCTCCAGGATATGACCGGACAGTTCGTCCAAATAGGCGCTGACTTCCAAGATGCTGAGTTTCTTTTTTACAAGGTACGTGGCAATGGTATCTTTGGCCTTGGTCAGATAAATGCCCCGAAAGTACTTTGTCACGGTCTCCTGGTCAAACACCGGCGTAGTGCCGACCAGTTTGAACAGAAATTTTCTGGAGTCATCGACCTGAATGCCGAACTGACCGAAAGAACGGACCGGCACCATAATCCCGAACTTTGGATCCTGCAGTTGGATGGGCGTCGGCGTTCCCCACTTTATATCCAGGGAATGGGCCCGGTTAACAAACCAGACCTCGGCGGAAAAGGGCGATTTGCCGCCAAAGGGCAGTTTCAAAAGCTCGGTTAAGACGGGCAGATTCTTCGACTCAAGAGTATGGGTTCCTGGACCTAAAGTATCAAGTGCCTGGCCGCCTTTGAAAAAAACCGCCTCCTGGGACTCGTTGACGATCAGCCGAGTCCAGGTGCTCAGTTCCGAATTGGGATACTTCCAGGCCAGGACGCTGGCCGGTCCGCTGTACTTTACCAAATCAATTATGGCCATCCGCTTGTCCTCCCGATGAACCCGGCGTCCGCAACTTCCCTCCGGCCGCTGACCAAAAAACCACCAACTGTAAAGTCCTGGTTTAAAAAAGGCCCTTAACTGAATCCGGGCCAAAAATCGGGATAATCCGGCCGTTTTTACCTGGCCGGAACCGCCTTGCCCCTAATCCCTTCGGGATTAGGGGCGTATTTGTTGTCCCCGGGCTGACTGTCTATACAGGCCATGACCTAAAAAGCAATTGGACCGACGTATGATATTAAAACCAGAAGCAACTACCAGCCGCTCAGGCCGATATCGTGAAGGCGGCGAACACCCAGGCAGAAACCTGGAACAATAACGCAAAGACAGAAAATCATCATGGCGATCTGAAAATAGCCGCCCAAAAAATCGGCGGTCGCAGCCCCGAAGGCACACAGGACCGCTAAGACCGCATAAACAACAAATTCCCACAGCATAAACATCCAGAACTCCCGTCGTCTGGCCCGCCCGGAAATAAGGAAGAATTTGTTTAAAATATTGTCCAAAAAATCCCTTTTATAAAGATTCCACCAAGGACATCCTAAATAAAATTAAGCCATGAACGCTCCAAACCGACAGAATTATTGACCTGGCCATCCTTAGCCCGGCAAAAGGACGGACAGCCTGAACGGCAGCCGGCGCAGAGACAGAACCGGCCAGCAGTCAATGACTCTTTCCTGCAACAGTCTGGCTGACAATGTCCGTTCCGGCTTTCTGGCCGGAGTCTCTTTTAAGTTTTAACGCCCCCGTCTCATCTTCCGGCCGGCCAGACTTGACCTGATAAATTTTGGCCGTCCGCCTGAAGCCCCTGTGGCCCAGGCGTCCGCAGCTTCCCTCCGGCCGCTGACCGAAATAATCTCCAAATATTTTAGGTTAAGGCTGAAAAAAGGCCACAAAACTGAATCCGGGCCGAAAACTCGGAGAAAAATCCAATTGCTTTACCTGGCCAGAACCATTGTGCCAATGATCCCCTTGGGATTAGGGCCGTATTTGTTGTCTCCGTGCTGACTGTCCAGACAGGCCAGGACCAAAAGAGCGATTTGACCTACAGGCGGCGCTAAATTCAAAAGCAAAAGCCAGCCGCTCAGGCCGACATCATGAAGGCGGCGAACACCCAGACTTAGACTGGGGACAATCAGGGCCAGAATATAAATCATCCAGGCGATCATAAAACAGTCTCTCAAAAGAACAGATGCCGCCGAGCCGAAGACAAACAGGGCCCATAAAATCATATAGCCGACATAAGCCCAGAACTCGAACATCCAGAACTCCCGGCGCCTGGCCCGCCCGGAAAAGAGGAAGATTCTTTTGAAAATATGGTCTAAAAAATCTCTTTTTAAAGATTCCACTCAGGACAGCCTCCATAAAAAAAGCCTTGAAATCTCAGGCTGACAGAATTATCGGCCCAGAGGAGCCTTACATAGCCAGGCCAATGGTCCGGCCGCTCAAACTGCCGAAGGAGCCTGATTGGCCGCCGCTGCCAGCAGTCCTTTCCGGCTGACAGTTCAACCTATGATATCCTTAAATTTTTTTTCAGCCGGGCCGCTTTTAGCTTGAACGCTCCCGCCTCATCTTCCGAATGGCTTAAGTCATGAGCGGAAAAAGCGGGTTAGCCCTGTCTCAGCCGAACTTGACCCAGTAAACGCCGGCCAACCGTTTGATGTCCCAAAGACTCCGGCGTCCGCAGCTTCCCTCCGGCCGCTGCTGACCAGCAGGCCCGCCAAACATAAGCTCGGGTTTAAAAATGGCCCTGGGAGCCCAGAGCCGGCAGGTCCGCCAAAAGCCTAGGCTTGTCCCAAGGCCACAACTCCCTTGGGATTAGGCCCGTATTTATTCTCCCCGGGCTGACTGTCCAGGCAGCACATGACCAAAACGACAAGACCGCCTAAAGGTATTATGGACAGAAGTAAAAACCAGCCGCTCTGGCCGATATCGTGAAGGCGGCGCACTGCCAGGCAGAAACTGGGAACAACCAGGCCTAAACAGTAAATCACAAAGGCGAAGATAAGAATGTAACCCAAAAAAGTAGCGATCATTGAAGCCAGTGCGGCCAGAACCGCTAAGGCAAAATAGCCGACAAAAGCCCACAGCTGGAACATCCAGTACTCCCGGCGTCTGGCCCGGCCATAAAAAAAGGCGTATTTGGTAAAAACAATGTCCAGAAAGTCTCTTTGAATAGATTCCACAGTAAAACCCCTTCCATAAAATAAGGATATTTTTTCGCCCCTTACGGGGCCTGTCAACCGATTTAACTCCCAGCGCCAGAAACAAAAAAACAGAAATAAACCCTAAGACCTGACCTAAAACTATCCGGCTTTAGGCCTCGGCACCTTTTAAGGCCTGGTCAGAGAAGCGCCGTCCCGGCTCCGGGGTAAACTTATCCGCCTAATCCGTCTGACATAACCTATATTTTTTAACCTTTTTACTTGGGAAAATCAAGTAATTGGCTCCGCCGTGGTCCAGGACGGGATAGGGCCTGTCCCCAGGCTCAGGGAACTAACATTCCGGCTTTGGGGAGGCGTAAAAAATAATCTTTAATTTAATGATATAATTCAAATTTTTAGGTTCCCGGCCGTAAATCCCGAACCGGACTTTAAGCTTCAAAAAGTTCAAAACCTTTATAATAACTGTCTAAAGTCTTTCCGGGGCTTTCGGGGACTGCTGGCCGGGTTTATAAAAATAGTTAAAATTTTGTCAAAAATTTGTTTAAATCCAACAAGCCCGGCCGGTCTTTAAAGCCAGGCTCTAATCACCTTTCCGGTGTCCGGCGGCAGGCCAGAACCCGCCTCCGGCTGCCTTAATTTTTCTTTTGGCTGTGACCTTCAGTTTTAAGGATCTATGCGTAAATGTCTCGTACTGCCGCCTTTGCCGCCCAGACTGCTAAGAGAAACATATTAATGGGACTTGTGGCCTTTCTGGCTGTTTTTTTCAGTCCCGACCCAACGTACGGCCAGACCGACGAACGTCTGACCAGAGACCGGTTACTGCTCAACGAACTGCAAAGGCAGGCTTTTCTCTATTTCTGGGAAGCAGCCGATCCCATAAGCGGCATGGCCTTTGAGGCCGATTTCGGCTGGGAGATTATTCCTGTGGCAGTGGGCGGGACCGGCTTTGGGGCAGCCTCTTTAGTCGTGGCCGCTGACCGGGGCTGGATAACCCGGGATCAGGCCGTAGGCCGTCTTTTAAAGATCACGTCTTTTCTGAAAAAAATCTCCCGGCCCGAGTGGCACGGCGGTTTTCCCCACTGGATTAACAGCAAGACCATGGAGCCTTTTGATTTTGAAAACGGCAAGGACGTCATTGACACGGTGGAAACGTCTTTACTTATCCAGGGGCTGCTCATTGCCCGGGCCTATTTTAACGGTCCCGGCTCGGAAGCCGGGCTGAGAAAGGACATTACTCTTCTATGGGAAAACGCGGACTGGAACTTCTTTACCGACAACCAGGAAAGCGGCATCTTCTGGCACTGGTCTCCGACCAGAGGCTATCTGGGCCTAAAAATCAAAGGCTATAACGAGGCCTTAATTACTTATGTTCTGGCCGCTTCTTCTCCCACTCACCCCATCAGCGCCAAAACCTATCAGTTCTGGTCCAACGGACCCAACTACCGCACCCGCCGGACGTTCGGTTACCAGATCCAGGCTTCTCCTTACGGCGGCGGACCTCTTTTTACCAGCCAGTACTCATTTGTCGGCCTCAATCCCTGGGAACTGGCTGACAGCTTTGTCCCCTCCGGCTATTATGTCCGGGCAGTAAATCAGACCTTATCCAACCGGGAGTACTGCTTAAACTACGCTCCGCCTTCTTACCGTTACTCGGAGAACTTCTGGGGCCTGACAGCCAGTCAGACCATGAACGGAGGCTACGCCGCCTCATCGCCGACCGCCGATCATGGCATTGTGGCTCCGACCGCAGCCCTTTCGGCCATGCCATTTACTCCACATTACTCCATGGAGGTTCTTCAGTACTTAAACGGCCGCCTGAAAGATAAAGTCTGGGGCTGGTTCGGACCCAGAGACGCCGTCAGTTTAAAAGAAGACTGGTCCAGCCCTCACACTCTGGCTATAGATCAGCTGCCCATTGTTCTGATGGTGGAAAACTACCGGACGGGTCTTTTGTGGAACCTTTTTATGAACAACAAAGAGATCCAAAACGGGCTGACCGCTTTGGGCTTTAAAAAGCCCGCTTTTCAGGACGGCTTTCCCGAGGCTGTGGTCTCTGTCAGAAAATCCGGCCAGAACTACCGGCCCGAATCCTATGAAATCCGCCGGCATCCCGAGCTGGGCCAATATCAAATTCCGTTCTGGAGCACCACGGCCGGTCAGGCCGCCTTTGTCTTAAGCGATCCGGAATACTCGGACAGCCCCAATATTATAGAAATGACCGTGGAAGTCAAAGAAGGGCGCAACTTTCTGCTCTTGCCCGACCGGCGTCCAGGGGACGGCCGTCTTTTGAAGCTGACCATGACTTCGCCCAGCGGCCAGACTCACAGCCTGCCCTTGAGGCTCCATTGACCCGGACAATGAACGCCCCTAAAGCTCCCCGGGAGGCAGGCATAGAACTTGGCAGAATCTACTGCTGTTTCTGCGTTGTCCTGATCCACTTAAACGCTTTTTTTCCCGCCTATCCGGCGGTCAGTCTGACCTGGAGTCTGGCCAAATGCGCCTCAACCCCTGTCTTTTTTTTAATTGCAGGCTTTTTCTTCGGGGCCGACAAACCCTTTGCCCTTTATATGAAGCGCATCATCAGCCGGGTCATTATCCCCATGATCATTATAATGCTGGTCATCGCCCAGCTGACTCCCTGGCTGGCCGGTCAGGGCGGCTTTTCCGAGTGCCTGAAAAGAATTCACTTTGAAAACATCATTTTAGTCGGCCGGATTTTAATCACCACCTGGCCTTATGACTATCTGCCGGACTACAACCCTTTTCTGTCCCTGTGGTTCAGCTTTGCCCTTTTCCTGTGCTACCTGTGCTTTCCTGTGCTCAAAATCATCTGCGCCGACAATGAAAAAAGCCGGAAACTTAAGCGCTATCTTTTGTGGCTGGGGGGTATTTTCTTTGTCTTCAGGGTGACCCTGCTGTGCATTTTTCCGGACAGCTTTACGGTCCAGCACTTGGACTGGTGGATTGAGGAAAAGCCTTTTTACTGGCTGTGGCTCATGCTGGTCGGCCATGAACTGGCCCGGCATTTCAAAAATCCGGATTTTTTAGCCAAATGGCGGAAAATCCTTTTGCCGTCCAGTTTTATGGCTTATGTTTCCGGCGGACTCATCCTCTACGTTCTGACCATGAAGTTTAACGTAGATGAATATGGTCTTGTCAACCAAAGGTACTATGTCCGGGAATTTTTCTTCTACATTTTCGCTCAGATGGGCATGTTCATCTTTTTCTGCTCCTTAAACCCGGGCCGGGGACTTTTGAGCCGAATTATACTGTTTGTGGCCGACAAAACGTTCTATATCTATATAATCCATGAAGCGGTTTACATTAAGCTTCTGGCGGTCACAGGTTACGATCTGACAATCCTGCCCAATTACCTGACCTTTGCCGTCCTGACATTTATGATAGCTTTAGGCTTTGGAACAGTCTTCAAAAAGACCGAAAAGACGGTGGCCGGTTATTTGAAAAATCTCCTGACCGAAAGGCCCCAGGGGGGCTGAAATGTGAAGTTAAGGAGGGCGGCTGAAAGTATGATGAGAACATCCGCCGGCCTAAAGGAATGGACGCTTAAGCTCAAAGTCAGCCAGAAGATGTGTGAAAATGTATATTGTATATTAACAATCACTTTATGATGCGTCAAACAGCAAGATAAGACAATAATTTAGTTCAATATTTTAATCAGCCGGCAGGCTGTATTCCTTAAAAGAAAATCTGACATTGTCACTCCCGCAAACCGCTATAGCCACCTGATAAACTGTACGGCCAGGCTGCCAGTATTTGGCCGGATATTTGTTATCTTCAATCTGCTTCATAGCCGCCTTGACGGCCTTACCTAAGGTCCTGCTGATCTCAGGCCGGCTTAATTTAATCTTTTTAAAGCTCTTGACCGGTTTTTCGTTATTGTCCGCAGCAGGCGATGCAGCCTTTACTTTTTTAGCGGAGCGGGCATACTTCATTTCAAATACAAATATTTCCCCATTCGGAGCCTCAAGAGCGCAATCAAGAATGCCGCCGCTGACAGATTCTTGCCTTAAAAGATTCTGTTTTGTCAAATTAAATACAAAATAGAATAATGTCATGTAATAAGCTTCATAGGGGAGATGGAGAGAATAAGAAAAAGAGGCCATAAAACTATTGAATTCTTTGGCCGCCTTTAAAGCGTCTTTTTCCAGAATAGCCTGCAAAATGAGTTTGGCTTTGCTTTCCAGTAAGTCTGTAAATGCTGCTATATTAGGCATGCCAGGATAATCAGAGTGCAAAAGATAAATTATAAGAGACCGTTCAACTTCAAAGTTAGGAATTTTCAGTGAGTAGCCCGTAGGATCTTTAGTGAAATCTGCTTTATCAACAGTTAAATAGCCAGTTTGGAAGGCTAAAGCCTCAGGAGTGAATTGACCTATATCAATAGCATTTGAAAGGTTATTAATAGCATTGTTTTTGTCAAAAAAATTAAAACTGACTTTTCTTTCCTTCAATAATTTGATCAAAAAAGTAGGAGAGCCTGATTCATACCAAAAAAAATCAAAAGATTTTTTCCTGAAAAAATTCATCAGGGACCAGGGGTTATAGACACGGGTTTCTCCGTCCCAGGAGTAACCGTCATAAAAGTGGCGGATTTTAATTAGTAAATCCGTTTCAGAGGATCCAGGGGGTAATTTATTTATTTTAAGCAATTCTTCTAAAGTCGGGGGGAAATAATCCTGAAAATAAAAAACCAGTTCGGCCTCGGTAATGCCGCAGATATTAGAATAATCTGAATTAAGAGTTATGTCATTCAAATTATTAAGTTCTGAAAAAAGAGAAGTTTTGGTGAATTTGGACACTCCGGTAATAAAAACGAAGTGTAACGACTTAAATTTTGTTTTAATAACACCGTAAAATGACTTTAATAAAGCGCGTATTTTATCTGCCAAATCCTCGTTTAAGATATTTTTAACAACCGGAGCATCATATTCGTCTATAAGGAGGACAACTTCTGTATTATATTTGTCAGACAGTCCGGAAATTAAACTCTCAAAATAAGAAGAATGGACAGTGTCGGGTATTGAAAGTCCCTCTTTTCTGGCAATGCTTGTCATTTTAGACATCAGGTAAGACTTGAAAGTTTCAAGATCCGGGGCATAAACATCACCAAAACTAATGTTAATTACAGGATACGGTTTCCAGCCATAACCAGTACTGTCAATCCACAGACCTTTAAAAAGGTCCTGCCGACCCTTGAAAAGGCAGTCCAAAGTGTCTGTCAGCAGGGTTTTTCCAAACCGGCGAGGTCTGGACAAAAAATACAGATCATCGGCCGAAATCAAATTATAAATATACTGAGACTTATCGACATAAATTCGGTTGCTGTTTATCAGTGATGAAAAGTCTGGATTGGAACTTGGCAAAAGTTTCATCATAAAGCCCTAAAAATTAGTCAAAGATAAAACCATCAAACAGAATAAAATTTCTTTAAACTAACATTTTTATCGTATTAAAATAAAGGTTAATTGTCAAACCTTCCGTTGACTCTGGCTCTTCGCTCTGCTCAAGACTTAGAGCCAAAATGAGCAGGGCTTTTCAGTCCACAAGACCCCAGGCCCGGGCTTTTTCGCCCTCCAAACCCCAGACCGCCCAGTGAAGAGAAGTGAGCAGAGGCCGGTCGTTTAAAATAGCCTTCTTTTCCAGGGCCGAAAGACAGTCGGGGCCCATTTCCAAAGCCTTTTCCTTAACTTTATTCAGCCAGGCCGCTTTTCCGGGACTATGCCGGCGGTTCCGGGCTGAAATGGCCAGGTGGAGACCTAAAACATCGGGGCAGACCACGGCCCGGACAAAGCCGCTCTTGGCCGCTATGGAGAAAACAGGCTTTTTGATCGGAGTTTTTATGCCCTCGGCCAGTTCCTTTATTTCAATGGGAGCCTGGGTTTCGGCCGGTGTTCTGAGTAATCCCAGTTTGGCGGCCAATGAGCCTAAAGAGACCCGGCTGGTCAGAACCGACAGCGGTATGGACAGGGCCAGACCAGCGGCCACCGGCGAAAACCACAGGAAAAAGCCCGGACTTATGATATACATTGACAATCCCCAAACCAGACCCAAAAGACTTCCGAACCAATGAAACTTGACCGCCGACCGCCACGATAACCCCCCGGACAGATCCCGGTTCTGAGTACTCCAGGCCACCTTAAAGCCCAAAAAAGTTGTGACCACAAACAGGCTGTGAAAAAGCATCCTGACCGGAGCCAGAAAAGTCGAAACTATGACTTCCGAAATGACCGAAAGCCACATGCGCCAAAAGCCGCCAAAAGCTTTGCACCGGCCTTGGACAATGACCACGGCAGCCGAAAGAATCTTGGGAAAAAACAGCAGCAGGGCGGTACTGGACAGCAGAGTCAAAGCCCAGGCCGGAAAATACTGGGGCCAGTCCGGAAAAAGACTGGGGCCTTCGGGAAAATAAACCGGGGTAGCTAAAATGGAGCTTAAAGCCTCAACGCTGGAAGCCAGTAAAAAGAAAAACCATAATAAAGCCGATCCGTAGCTCATGATGCCGTTAATAAACAAAGCCCTATGGGTCGGAAAAAATCCCCTGGCAAAAACCAGGCGGCTGTGCTGAAGATTGCCCTGACACCAGCGCTTGTCCCGGATAAGCTCGTCCACTAAAGTCGGCGGACACTGTTCCCAGGAACCTTCCAGATCATAAGCCAGCCAGACTCCGTAACCGGCCCGGCGCATCAGGGCCGATTCCACAAAATCGTGGCTCAGGATGTCGCCGGATAAAGGCGAGTGGCCTGGAATTCTGGGCAGCTGGCAGTATTTAACAAAAGGATCCGTACGGATAATTGCATTATGGCCCCAGTACTGAGCTTCGCCCAGTTGCCAAAAATGAAGGCCGGCCGCGAAAATAGGCCCGTAAAGATGGCCGGCAAACTGCTGAATTTTGGCCAGGAGCGTTTCACTGAAAACCGCTTTCGGCGGCGACTGGACAATCCCTATGTCCGGTCTTTTTTCCATTATCTGGACTAGCCGGACTAAAGACTCAGCCGACATGACGCTGTCAGCGTCAAAAACGATCATGTAGCGGTAATTGGCTCCCCAGCGCCGGCAAAAATCGGCGATGTTACCGCTTTTGCGTTTTAAGTTGGACTGGCGGTGGCGGTAATACAGTCTGCCGCCGCCCATATCTTCTTTGGCCGCCCGGTTGAAACTCTCTTCTTCGGCTACCCATATATCGGGATCAGTGGAATCGCTCAAAATAAAAACATCAAAATGTTCGGCCTGGCCTGAACGGACTAAAGAACTTCTGACCGTTTTTATGCCTTCAGCCACCAGACGGGGATCTTCATTGTAAACAGGAAATAAGACAGCGGTCTTAAAATCACCGGGCAGATTTAGATCCAGAGGCAGATCCCGAGTCACAGAAAAAACGTCCCCGCCTTTGGCCAGAACCAGAACTCCGGCCAAAGAACTCCAGAAACCGACTGAGATCCAGCCGAAAAGGACCGCGAAAAGAGCAGTCATAAATGTATTGAGCCAGCCCAGACCCTGAGCCGGCAGAAGGGTCTTCATGACTGTGGCCGCCACCAGAGTCGGCACCAGAATTAATATAAGCAAAACCGTCCGCCGGAAGCTACCGACTCTTTTCCATTTTTCTGTATTTATCATTAATAATCACAGTTCAAGATCATTAAAAAAATCACTGGCGGACAGTTTATCGGTAACCATCGGCTGCCTGTTTAAAGGAGGCGCGGACGTCGGATAAACCGGTTCCTGCCTGGGAGGCATATACTCTTTCAGCATGGACATAACCTGAGACAGAGCAACCGGCTTTCGGCCTGAAATTTTCTGGCTGATGGCCAGACTTTCGGCCGGAGAGACGCCCAAGATCTCCAGGTAAAGCAGGAGCCGACGGTAAAACATATGTCCCTGACATTCAGGCATGGCCAACCGTTTACTGAAAATCATAGATAAATGTCTCGGTCAAAGGTTCGGGCAGGTTTTCGCCTCTGACTAAGCGGGCCCTGATCCGGGGATACCGCCGGTTTTCGTCCCGGCCGGTCAGTAAAGTATCTACCATGCCGCCGCCCTGAGGTGAACGGACCTTAAATCTCAGGCGCCATCCGCCAGTGACCGGATTTTTAAACAGCCGTTTTTCCAGGACCGGAAAATTGCCTTCCGGTTCAACCTGACTGGCCAGTCCTGTCTCACCGGACAGAGCGTTTAGTGAGTCGCTCTCAAAATCAACAATAAATTCGGCTGTTTCCGGATTAGCATTAATTAAAAGCCGATTGGCCACGACCCGGCCCAGTTGGTGCGGCGTGCTGCCGGGGGGCGTCCAGTATAGCTTATAATCGTATCTGAGTTCTCTGGACCCGCTATGGGCACTCATGTCCCTGACCCAGAAAGCCTGGATATTTTCGTGGATCTCCCTGGAACTGGGGATCTCAAGAAGTTCCAAGTGGCCCGAGCCGAAGCCCTGCCCCGGTTCCACAAAGGCCCAGGCCCGCCTTTCGTAGCGGGCTCCGATGTCCTGATAATGATCAAATTTTTCGTCTTTCTGGATCAGGCCGTAGCCGGTCAGGGGCATATCTTTAAAAAAAGTAGACATTAGCCTGCGGGGATTACTTAAAGGCCTATGAAACCAGGTTTCACTGTCGGTTGAGTAGATTAAGGCGTCCGCGCTGTGGACCTCGGGCCGCCAGTCGTAAGGAGAGCCGTTTTCTTTTTCCGAAAAGAGATACATGCCGCTGACCGGAGCCAGACCCAGTTTCCGGGGCCACGGTTGGCCTGGCCGGGAAAAGAGAACCGCCGAGACCTCCATGACCGTAGACGTGCCAGGTTTAATAATAAACTCAAAAGCCCCGGTCAGACCGGACGCATCCAATAAAGCGTAGACAGTCATCTCCCGGTCTTCGGGTTTGGGCTTTACCAGCCAGAACTGCCGAAAATAGGGATACTGCTCGCCTTCTGGCAAAGCCGGATCGATTATCAGACCACGGGAAGCCAGTCCTAAATCAGCCTGGCGTGCCATGGCTTGAAAATTACTGGCCCCCTGAAAAACAACGCCCTTTTCCTTAACCTCGAAATTCTGACCAGGAAAATAAAGGACAAAGCCGGAAAACCCCAAAGTGTTTTCGGCCACCCGGACCGGCAGAGAGGGATCGGGGTAATTAAACAGGTTCGGTCGAAAAGGAACCGGGAGAACCTTGCCCTCGTCCACCACATTAATAAAAACCGTCTGATCGTAAACCGAGCCGGGATGGAGGAAGCCTACCTCAAAAAAACCTTCCCCCGGCCACAGACGGTCACTGTCTTTAAAAGTGATCTCCTTAAAAACGCTCTCGCCCAAATTATTGCGGACAAAATCAACCTTTGCCTGACTCTGGGCCAGAAAAGGCCGCTCGGCCAGATTCCTGGCCATATGTTCCACCTGCTCTAAAGTAAAAGCCGGAGGCGGACTTTCGGCCTCAATCTCTTTCTGGGCTGCCTCCGGTTTATCGGCTTCGGGCTGTTCCTGACCAATCGCCGGGATGACTGACAGAAGTGATAAAAAAAAGGCCCAGCCCAAAACCGACCAGATGACGGCGCGAAATTTGCTACCCATCTTAAAACCTGTATTTTTAAAAAATAAAAATTCTAAACAGCGGCCCCAGGGCGGCCGGAATTAATGGCTCATATTATTGGCTAACTGGCAGGCAATTTCAAGGATTTTTAACGAAAACTTCGAGTTCCAGGTCACCAACCTGCCTTCTGGTTAGAAAAAAACTCGGGGATTTACAGTATTTAATTAAATCAACTTAATTTCCAAAACCTGTGAGCAAAAATTTGGAACGACCATGGTCTTTCCGATGGTTTTTAGAGTATATAGATATAGATATAGATATACAATAATACTCATTTTATTTGAACTATAATCTTAAAATAGCATCTATTTTGATTTAAAGCCAACATTCGAGGAGTTTTACCGACGACAACCGCTAAAACAAGGCCTTATGGTCAATTGATTTATTTTCCAAAATTTTCGGACATCTTATTAATGCCTCAGGATATTTTGGGGCCTGGGATTTAGATCTACTTCAGTGGACAAAAAAAAGGACCGCGACCATATATGATCACGATCCTTTCAGGAAAAAAGGCCTTAAAGTTGATTAGAAATCAACGTTCTTGCCTTCATAAATGTACCGGAACAGTCTTTCCATCTCATCGACGCTGATGGGCCTGGGGTTGGAGCCGGTGCAGGCATCTTCCAGAGCGCGTTCGGAGATCTGACGGATCTTGGCATCAAAGTCGGCCTTGTCAACGCCGTTCTCTTTGAGGGTTTGCTTAATGTTCAGCTTGCAGTTCAGGTCTTTGACGTGCTGGGCCAGAGCGTCGGCCAAATATTCGTCATTGGTGCCGTCGATCTTGATATAGCGGGCGATAGTCGCGAAACGCTCTTTGCAGACCTTGGCGTTGAACTGAATAACGAAAGGCAGATAGATGGCGTTGGCCAGACCGTGCGGGATCTTCCACACAGCGCCGGTCTTATGGGCCATGGAGTGAACGATACCCAACAGTGCGTTGGTGAAAGCAATACCGGCTAAACACTGAGCATAATGCATTTGCTCACGGGAAGCCATATTGCCCTGATAGGACTTTAACAGATGGGTGTTGATCATATCAACAGCCATCAGAGCGTTGCAATCAGAGAAGGGGGAATGCCAGCCGGCTACATAAGCTTCGATAGCGTGAGTCAGAGCGTCCATACCAGTGTGGGAAACCAGCAGAGCGGGCATACCCTTCGGGGGTTCGGGATCGACGATGGCGACATCGGGAGTAAGGGTGTAGTCAGCCAGAGGATACTTAATCAGGGTCTTGTAATCAGTAACGACCGAGAAAGCGGTCACTTCGGTCGCGGTCCCGGAGGTGGAGGAAATGGCGCAGAATTTAGCCTTTGTGCGGAGGGTCGGAACGTTGAAGGGTTTGGCGACCTCTTCAAATTTTGAATCCGGATACTCATAGAATATCCACATACACTTGGCTGCATCAATGGGCGAGCCGCCGCCCAGAGCCACGATCCAGTCCGGACCGAATGCCCTCATTTTATCCGCGCCCTTCATGACGGTCTCAATGGAGGGATCGGGTTCGATGTTTTCGAAGGTCTCAACCTGAAAGCCGGCCTTTTTCAAGTTGTTGCATACCTTGTCAAGGATACCCTGTTTCTTCATGGCACTGCCACCGCAGCAGACGATGGCTTTGGAGCCCTTAAGGGTGGTCAGACTGTCAATGGCGTCAGGGCCGAAATAGATGTCGCGCGGAATAGTAAAACGGGCCATTACTTTGCCTCCTTAGCAAAAGCAGTTAGAGAAAAACGGCAACGATGCCGTTGATAGAACGGTGTTGTACCAAACAAAACTCAAACCAAATCCCATCAACAAAAGATGAAAAATCGCTCAAATTTTTTAGTAGGCAATCAGCCACACGCTAGCGAGTAAAACCAAAGTTTGTATATTTTTTAAAGGCTGTAAAGACAGTATAATTAGGTCCTTAGTCTTTGTCAAGCTAAATTTTTGCCAGAACCTAAATTTTTAGACTTTTTTTTTACTTTTTTTTTGACAGTTTTGTGCTCTTATTTTGAAAACAATTAAACGTTGTTAACATACAAATAATCCTAAAATTAACCTTTACGCTTGCTTTATGACCAAAATACTTATTTGCAGCCTTTCATAATGCTCAAATAATTATTCTTATAAATAATAAAAAAATGTATAAAATTAGTTTTATTTGCAATTACAAAATCAAATAAGGCAAAATTAAAAGAACGGTCGCCGGATAATTTTTTCCTTCCCCAGTTTATTTAAGCTTTTCTCGAAAATTTTTATCTTCATTGAACCGCCTCGCCGATGTCAGTCAAAGACCGTCAAGCCGCTTTATATCCTCAAATATTTAACTATTTCATAATAAAATATAAGAAATTCAACCGCACCGGAAAGCTGTTCAACAGATCATACCCAAATTTCCCTGAGTAATTGAGCAAATTTTCAAATTCGGAAATAAAAACTGTCTTTTCAAGACTCCGGTCAGACATTCGGTCGGAACCTACGGCTAAAACCTCAACATAAAGCCGAAATAAAGGCCCTGATGACCGGCCGACCAAAAAAACCTTAAACCCAAAGGTCTTTTCAAGTGATTGGCTAAAAATCCCAAATAAATTAGCGGTCCATTTTACGATGTACTATAGATTTTCAGGGTCCCTGGACAACTTTGGCATATTTCTAAGTTTTGCCATCCGAAACTGGCCTGCGGCTTCGGCCGGAGCCGACCAAAGTCCAGGGAACTTTTAATCCTGGTTGGAACAAATCACCGCATATTTACTCCCTCCCGAGATGATTCCCTGCGACCATCCGCAGTCAGTCACCCTGGCCAACATCTGAGGTAGCCATCGGTCGCGAACTTTGATTGTCTTTTTTTGTTTATAAGATGAAACTTAAAATAACACGTTTCAAATTTCCACTTTTGCCACCTATCCCAGACCAAAGATGGCACAATTGTTAATTACCCCGCTGTTATTCAGAAAGATCCCCAACCCCCTCCAAGCCAGATTCCTGGTCAAATATCATATGGTATCGCATCTTTCTGAAAAACAGCCTAAAGCACTTTTGGAAATCCTTCAAGAGCGCCGCCTCCGTAAAGCCCAGAAAAGTTACTGTTCTCCTTCCTGGTGACGCTTATTGAGGTATTTTCCACCACTGGCTTTACTGTTTATTTGCTGGACATAGTCCCAGCCAGGAGCAGAAATGTTTGACATTATGCCACTTACTTATATCAGTGCCGACTTCAGTCAAAATTGCCAGAATGGTTTTCCTGCCAACTCCTTCACTCATTATTGGGAGTTATGGCTCGAATCAAATTGACCAGGTCTTTAATACTACTTTCCTGACTTTCGTCGCTGTGAAGCTCTTTAGAAAGATCTTTGAAGCATCCAGCAAATTTCATCTTCAATTTCGGCCATTTGGATACATTTGATCCGATACTGAATTTTGGTATCCTAAAATCCCGGACTTTTTTAACCTACTTTTATGCATAAATTGGAATAAAACATAAATATAAAGGATAATTGATGGTTGGCAAATGACGTTTTGCAGGTTAAAAAATTTTAACCTGCAAATCTAAAATATGACATTAATTTCTGCGGCTAGGCAGATACACATTTCTACGAAAATAGCCGAAGGTTCGGGATTATTGGATTCAATATATTTAGGCCATTAACAAAGCAGCAAAGAAATAATTTAATTTAAAGTGTCTTGTAAACCGTTACCACACTAAATTTTTAAGCTGTAGGTTTATAATTTTCCTGGAATTTAGGTGGTATGCTTTAGCTGAAAAACAAAATGAAAAGACGTGAACACCATCAAGACAGACGGCTATGGTCTTTTCGTCTTTTTTGCAATAACAGTCCATTAAACTGGCTAGCCTAAAGGTTCCTTCCTCCGTTCAAAATAGTGCCAATGGTACTTACCGATTTAGTTCGGTAATGTCAGTAACAGCCACTTTCAGGCTAAATTCATCAGTCAGCGTATTTTAATCGTTTGACTGAAATCACTTGAGCTGTCCTGAACTGGACGTTGACGCATCCGAACAGGTTCCATGAAACCCACCATGCCATTGGCCGGCATAAGGGATGTCTCACCAAAATCATGAGGCCTAATGTCCCTAATCTATTGATGTCTTTTACGTCGGTCTTTAGGCCCGGAATCCACTTAAGAGAGCGGTGATTTGAGAACAGAACCTCAAAACCAGCACCTTCCAGATGCTTAAACTGTGCACCCAAGTAAATACTTATTGCTTCCATGGCCGCCAAGTTAACATTGTGAGAGCATAAAAAGTCAACCATTTTACCAGACCTCGGATCTCAACGGAAAACTCCATGACACAGAGGGGCCGGTCCGCCTTCCGGCCCAGCCTCAAAATGTAACCTGAACCCAATATCAATCCCAGGGACGTCGGGCGGTCCTTATACGACGGATGCGCGGAATTGACTAAAGTTGACATATTAAGCCTCCAGTCTTAAAATAAAATCGGGTATGAGTTCTGTAATTTAACAAATCAATCAAAAATTCGAGGTTGTCGCAGCCTATAAGGTACAGAAACAACCAGTCATAAAATCGCAAAACACCCTGCCAAAGCTGGTGGGGAGTTTTATCATCTAACCTAACCAAAGCACCTGGTTCTGACGACTTAGGATATGTTGTACATGGAAAACAAGAGAACGTAAAACTGAAGGTAAATGCACAGATGAGCGCGGTATAGCGGGATATCTAAATTCAGGAGCCTGATTGCTTGGGAGTTAAAGCCCATGGTACCGCCGGGGCGGGGGTTGGGTAGTTAGAAAAAAATAAAGTGGTTTCGATATAAATTTTTGGCAAAAGCATAACAAAATTAAATTATTTTTATATCATATATTGTATATTTATATTTAATTATCGTTATTGCAGCCTTTTATTCCTAAATAATCTGAAAAGTTCATTATGACAATAAAATCATTCAATACCGCTGGCCCCTGTTTTCCTAGTGTTCATTATTTATTACCCCCTTTAGAACGCCTGTCTGAAGTAGTGGCCCTTATAGATGGTAACTACTATTTCGTCATCCACTCGCCTCGTCAGTCTGGAAAAACTACGTACTTAAATCTATTAACCCATGAAATTAATACAAAAGGCGATTATTATGCATTATACTGTTCCCTTGAATTATTAGATGGGATTCATGATGATTATAAATCTATGAAGAGACTTGTTTCTTCAATTAATGTTGCATTAAGTTCTTCAGAATTACAAATTCTTAACGAAAAAGCTTATACATACGATAAATTGCCCGGTATGGATGATGAAAGCTCCATGGTCCAAGTCTTGTTAAATAGATTATGCAGGGAGCTAGATAAAAAATTAGTGATGTTTTTCGATGAGGCAGATTGTCTTTCCTATGAGGCGCCTCTTATCACTTTCTTGCGGCAGATTCGTCGGGCCTATAATGTCCGCTTATCTAACCCTGTCAATAAATTTCCTCACTCCATCGTTTTAGTGGGGATGCGCGACATAAGGGATTATTTATTCCGAATAAGACCTGATGAAGAGTCCCGAGGCTTGGCCAGCCCATTTAACATAAAAAAGGACTCTTTGACTTTAAACAATTTTACGACAGAAGAAATTGAGGCCCTTTATCTGCAGCACACTGAGGCGTCAGGCCAAGTATTTGAGAAGACCGCTATTGACCGAGCTTGGTATTGGTCTGAGGGCCAGCCTTGGCTGGTTAATGCTTTAGCTTACGAAGTAATCGTAAATAATTTGAAAAATAACTTTGCGATTCCAATAACCGCCCTCCATATTAATAATGCGGCGGAAACCTTGATTAAGCGCAGAGACACTCATATTGACTCTCTGTTGGAAAAACTTACTGAGCCACGGGTCATAAAAGTGATGGATGCCGTATTTGCCGGAACTAAAAGCTCAGCTCCTTTAAACGATGACGACCGGAAATATTGTGTTGATTTAGGTATAGTTGTTAGAAATGATAACCAATCATTAAGGCCAGCCAATCAAATTTACAAAGAAGTCATGTCAAGAGTCATTACGGATCAAATCCAGTATGCTTTAGATGATAATATTGCTAAAAAGCAGTGGACTGACGGGAAAGTTCTTTTTGTTAACGATCTTCTTTCGTCTTTTCAGCAGTTTTACAGAAAAAATTCTGAATCATTTCCAAAGCATTTTAAAAATTTAGTGGCTCTCAAGTTTGATGAAGCCACATTCTCCTTTATGCTGCTCTCTTACTTTCAAAAAGCGGTTAATAGCGGGGCTACAGTTCACAGAGAATATGCCGAGGGCCGGGGCTTGGTTGATTTGGTGGCCATTTATCAGGGTCGTGAGTATCTTATTGAGGTCAAGCTCCAAGAAAACTCTAAGCTTGATGAAAGTTTGGAGCAGTTAGCCGGGTACTTGGAACGGGCCGGAGAAGAAGAAGGTTGGCTCGTAATTTTTGATCCCAGCGGTAAATTATGGAATGATAAACTCTATTATGACAAAAAAATATATAAAAATTATACTATACACGTTTTTGGATGCTAATAAAATTTAAAAAATATTTATTTGATTTATTGATAGACTCATAAAACAGGCCGATTTATCAAATATTTGATTTATAACTATTTGATATCGCTATATTTTTCAAATTTAACTTCTAAACAGATTATAAGTCAGGGCTTGGGGTCTTAAAGCTATAAGACTTAAATGTGACTATTGCCCAGTAAAAGACTGAAAGGTTGAATCGCCGGTAATTCGAGAGACGAATAGCGCATGAGAAAGCTACCATCAGAGGGGGCATGAAAATAACGAAAATAAAGTGGAACCACAGTATATTGGGCAATTTGGAATTGGGTTTTGCAAACGGAAAAACCGGACAGCCCTTTGACACCGTTATACTGGCCGGAGAAAACGGCTCTGAAAAAACCACGGTACTTGAGACCTTAAGTCGCTTCTTGACTACAGGGACTCTAAGAGGATTTGAATATATATATTATAAGCGGTGAAAAATATAGAGTATCCCCTGATCCAACTAATTCAAATAGATTTAAACAGCAGAACAGTGATGGCTCCGTTATATCAAAGTTTAAAATGCAACTGATGGTCTCTGCCAGGCAAATAATGATCCAACAGACATTAGACACTGCGGCTGTGTTTTTTCAAAGGCCAGAGCCAACTATAACACACAACCCATAAAATCCACAACAACTCAACAAATAGATAAGTAGATAAGTAGATAAGTAGATAAGTAGATAAGTAGATAAAACCAAATATGACATAGATAAAAGCGATGACTTTACCTCTTCAAAACAATTACTAGTTGATTTGGATAGCCAGGACAATGATGAATTTGCTCTACTTATTACCCCGGCGGATAATTATGACAAAAGAGTTTATCCTTTGTTTCTTCAGTCTTTAGCATACTCAAAAATTTATGCAGTTTCTATAGTCTATTTGTAGTATGGTTAAAAAATTATTATACCGTGATCATAGATAAATAATAATGAGTATTTGATATATCATAATTATACGCCGGGTTAATAGCAGAGAAAAACCCGGAAGAGGCTTACCCTGGGAACAGTTTGAGCCTGATTCTAAACTATTACCTCGGCATTTAATTCTGAGAATGCTGTAATACCGTTTATATTACAGGTCTTGAGCTAATCATCTCAGAGTTTCGTGTTTCGTGCTGTGGTAATATACCGCTAAAACAGGCTTTTCACAGTTTTTTTGAACATTTAACCTTCGATCGTGTCCTAAATAAAGGCGACCAAAAACAAATAATTTTAACCAAGAACTGTAAAGATATTTCAATTGACTCCCTAAGCACTGGTGAGAAGCAAATAGTATTTAGAGGCGCGTATCTCTTAAGAAACAGTGCTGTCCTTGATGGAACCGTGATTATGATAGATGAACCTGAATTAAGCATGCATCCAAAGTGGCAGGAAAAATTCTCAATTACTACAAAAATTTATTTTCTGTCAATGGATTTCAAAAAGTCCAACTGTTTTTTGCCACGCATTCTGAATATGTTATTCGTGCGGCGCTGGACAGGCCAGATGAGAATTTAGTGATTGCTCTTAAAGATGAAAACAGAGTCATTACATATAAGCGTATTGATTCACCAACAACTTTGCCCAGCATTACATCGGCTGAAACAAATTACTTGACATTTGATATTGTATCAAACGATTATCATATTGAACTTTATGGTTATTTGCAAGGAAAAAATTGCCACAGCAGTGTAAAAGCATGTGACGAATACATTAAATCACAGCCAGAATACGATCTAAAAATTCATAAAAAATATACTGCTATGGAAATACACGATACGAGACACTGCCAACGTTTATCCGAAACGCTATTGATCATCCCAAGCTAGACCATACGTTCACACCGAAAGAATTAAGACGCTCAATAGAATTTTTAATAAAACTGTGTCGGCAGAAATAAACTAAGCTTAATGGATTTCAAAACCAAGCGGACTCGACGCAATAATTAACAAAAATGACTCAAAAATATTACTCAAAATGCACCAATTGCTTGTTAGGCGGAGCTATTGGCGATGCTCTCGGCGCCCCGGTCGAATTCATGTCCCGCCAGGATATATAGTAAACGACATAAATAATTATGCTTGAAAATTGAGATAAGAGAACGTATAATACGCATATAGAGGGTTTTCTTATGCCAATGCGTAAATACGTCACCGACCCGAAGAAATTGC